>NZ_JBHVCT010000002.1:0-183148 GCF_042803195.1 Streptomyces sp. NPDC057428 | reverse complement strand
GCCCCCGGCAGCGACTGCTGCCGGGGGCGCCCTGGTACGTGCCTCTCAGTGACCGGCGAGCCGGTCTGCGAGGCCGCGCACGGCTTCCGCGGCCCTGCGCTGAAGCTGGGGCCCGAAGGTGACGCGTGCCGCGCCCAGTTCACCGAGCCGGCGGCTGGTGGACGGCCCGTCGGGTGCGCCGAGCGCGTTCAGCGGCACGGTCAGGGCCGCGGCCACCCGGGGGAGGGAATCCGCCGGGGCCATGATCGGGTAGACGCAGTCCGCACCGGCTTCGGCGT
The DNA here is from genome assembly GCF_042803195.1 of Streptomyces sp. NPDC057428. NCBI lineage: Bacteria > Bacillati > Actinomycetota > Actinomycetes > Kitasatosporales > Streptomycetaceae > Streptomyces > Streptomyces sp. NPDC057428. The sequence goes on along the minus strand of NZ_JBHVCT010000002.1, from coordinate 182,870 downwards.
AGAGGCGGGCGCGGGCGATCGTGTCCGACTCCGCCTCGGCGTCCGTCGCGCCCGGGGTGCCGTGGATGTACGTGTCGACGCGTGCGTTCACGAAGAGGAGGCCGCCCGCCGCGGCGCGTACCTCAGCCAGCCGGTCGGCATGCTTCCGCGGTTCCACGAGGACGCCGTCGGCCGAGTCCTCCAGATTGCAGCCGACCGCACCGGCTTCCAGCAGCCGCCCGACGAGTTCGTCCGGGGCCAGCCCGTAGCCGCCCTCGATGTCCGCCGACACGGGAACGGACACCGCTCGCGTGATCCTGGCCACCGCCGCGAACATCTCGGCCGCGGGGGTCTGCCCGTCGGCGTACCCGAGCGACGCCGCGACACCCGCGCTCGGGGTGGCCAGGGCGGGAAAGCCCGCTTCCTCGAAGGCCCGGGCGCTCGGGACGTCCCACGGGCCCGGCAGGACCAGCGGGTCACCGGGCGGGCGGCCGTGGTGCAGTGCGCGGAAGAGGGCAGCGGACTGGGTCATCGGTACTCCGGGTCTGTGGGGGGACGTGCGGGCGGCGGAAACCGGTGTGGCAGGCCCGATCGCGGACGGCTCGGCTCAATGGCTGCCGGGGGTGTAGTGCCCCGGGGTCAGCCGGAAGGTCACGCCGAAGCGGTTCCAGGCGTTGATCACCGTGATGGCCGCGATCAGCTGGACGAGCTCGGCCTCCTCGAACTGCGCGGCCGCCTTCGCGTACACCTCGTCCGGGACGAATCCGTTGGTCAGGACCGTCACCGCCTCCGTCAGCTCGATCGCCGCCAGCTCCTTCTCCGTGTAGAAGTGCAGCGACTCCCGCCAGGCGCTGAGCTGGATGACGCGCTCGACGGACTCCCCGGCCGCGAGAGCGTCCTTGGTGTGCATGTCCAGGCAGAACGCGCAGTGGTTGAGCTGCGAGGCGCGGATCTTGACCAGTTCGAGGAGCTTCGGCTCGACGCCCTTACGGGACGCGGCGTCCAGCCGGACCATGGCCTTGTAGACGTCGGGGGCGAGCTGGGCCCACTGCAGGCGGGTCGGGTGCTCGGGGGCGTACTCGGAGGTGGCGTGGTCCTGTGTGTTCGTCGTCATGCGTACGACGCTACGCGTCGGGTGGCGCAGCGGTATGGTCCATTTCCATGAAGGATTCCTGGGCCGCTTTCGGAGCCGACCTGCATATCGAACCGTTCGGCGCCGGTCTGCGCAGCGGGCTGATGAACGCGTTGCGGGAGGCCGTCCGCACCGGCCGGCTGGCGCCCGGCACCCGGCTGCCCTCCTCGCGGACGCTGGCCCTCGACCTCGGGATCGCCCGCAACACCGTCGCCGACGCCTACGCCGACCTGGTTGCGGAGGGCTGGCTCACCGCCCGGCAGGGCTCGGGGACGAGGGTCGCCCAGCGGGCCGACGCGGCCGGGCCGAAGGCCCACCGTGCCCCGTCCCGGCAGGTGCGGCGGCGGCCCGCCCACAATCTGATGCCCGGATCGCCGGACCTCTCGACCTTCCCGCGCGCCGAATGGCTCAAGGCGTCGAAGCGCGCCCTCACCGTCGCACCCGACCAGGCCTTCGGTTACGACGATCCGCAGGGTCGCATCGAGCTGAGGACGGTCCTGGCCGACTATCTGGCGCGGGCGCGCGGGGTCTACGCCGCCCCGGAACGCATCGTGATCTGTTCCGGATTCGCCCACGGGCTGGCCCTGATGGGCCAGGTGCTGCGGCAGCGCGGCGTGCGGGAGGCGGCCGTCGAGTCGAGCGGGCTCGACATCCACCGGGACCTGTTGAACGGAGCCGGCCTGGGCACCCCGTGTCTCGCGGTGGACGAACTGGGGGCCCGGACCGGCGAGCTCGGCGGGATGCGTCGCGTGGGAGCGGCCCTGCTGACTCCGGCCCACCAGTTCCCCACGGGCGTCCCGCTCCATCCCGACCGGCGAGCGGCGGCGGTCGACTGGGCACGCTCCTCGGGCGGCCTGATCCTGGAGGACGACTACGACGGCGAATTCCGCTACGACCGGCAGCCGGTGGGCGCACTCCAAGGGCTCGACCCGGAACGGGTCGTCTACCTGGGCACCGCCAGCAAGTCGCTGGCGCCGGGCCTCAGGCTGGCTTGGATGGTGCTGCCGGAGGGGCTCGTGCGGGAGGTCTGCGGCGCCAAGGGCGGCCCCGAGTGGATGACCGGGTCGCTGGACCAGCTGACCCTCGCGGAGTTCATCGCGTCCGGTGCGTACGACCGGCACGTGCGTGCCATGCGTCTGCGCTACAGGCGCCGGCGGGACCAACTCGTCGCCACACTCGCCGAGCGGGCGCCGGGCTTCCGGGTGAGCGGCATCGCGGCCGGGCTGCACGCCGTGCTCGAACTCCCCGCGGGGGCCGAGCACTCCGTGGTTCAGGCGGCCACCTGGCAGGGCCTTGCGCTGGAAGGGCTCTCCCGCTTCGGGCACCCGGATGCGGACGCGCGGCGCGACGGCCTCGTCATCGGCTACGGCACCCCGTCGGACAGCGGCTGGGCGGGGGCGCTGGACGCGCTCTGCCGCGTACTGCCCTAGGGAGAGACGTCGAGAACGCGGATGCCGGGAAGGGCGGTCGGCATATCCGGATATGCGGGCGGAGCCGGCGGGGCCTGGTTTCAGCCGACGGGAGCAGGCATCTAATCTGACTGGCAGCTCGCAGGCGGAACGGCGCCCGCGCGCGGACACGACGGGGGAGAAGAGAACATGGACAAGCGCAAGCTGAGGTCCGGCACCGTGGTGCTCGGCGGCATGGGGGTCCTCGCGGCCACGCTCACGGCCTGCAGTTCGGAACCGGACGAGCGGTGTGTCGACCGGGTGACCCAGGAGATCCTGCCGAGCTACGAATGCAGTGACAGCGACGGCCACGGCACCTACTACTACGGCGGCAGCAGCCACAACAACAGGGTCTCGGGCGGCAGTTTCAACAGGTCCGCGGTCGAACGCCACGGATTCGGCTCCTCCGGCTCCAGCGGCGGCTGACCCGACATGGAACGCCGCACCATCGAGCCACGCCCCGGCTGGCAGCAGATCGTCGAGGAGCAGGGGCTGGTCTACCCCCTCACACGCTATCCGGACGACTCACTGCGCCCGTACTGGGACGAGAGCGCCTACTACGTCTTCTCGCTGCCCGAGGTCGAGGCGCTGGAAGAAGTCGTGGAGGAACTCCACGCGATGTGTCTGGCGGCCGCCGCGCACATAGTCGAGCACGGCCGCTTCGCCGCTCTCGGCATCACCGACGCGCGCCTGGCCGGGCTGATTGCCGAGTCCTGGCGGCGCCGCGCCGAACTCCCCTCCGTCTACGGCCGATTCGACCTCCGGTACGACGGGACCGGCCCGGCGAAGATGCTGGAATACAACGCCGACACCCCCACGTCGCTGGTGGAGGCCGCCAGCCCCCAGTGGTTCTGGATGGAGGACCGCTTTCCCGGTGCGGACCAGTGGAACTCCCTCCACGAACGCCTCGTCGATGCGTGGAGGAAGCAGGCCCCACTGCTTCCTCCCGGCCCGCTGCACTTCGCCCACTCCGACGGCGACGAACTGGGCGAGGACCTGATGACGGTCGCCTACCTGCGGGAGACCGCAGCGCAGGCCGGCATCGACACCCAGGCTCTCTCCGTCGAGAGCATCGGCTGGGACCGGCTGTCCGGCCGCTTCGTCGACGAACGGCTCGGCTTCATCCGCAGCTGCTTCAAGCTCTACCCCTGGGAATGGCTGGCAACGGACCGCTTCGGGCCGCACGTGCTGGACACCCTCGACAACGGCGGTGGCACCGGCAGCACCTGCTGGATCGAACCGGCCTGGAAGATGCTCCTCTCCAACAAGGCGCTCCTGGCCATCCTCTGGGAGCTCTACCCCGGTCATCCCAACCTCCTCCCGGCCTACCTCGACGGCCCCCGCGAACTGGCCGGGGCCGACGGCGCGGGATACGTCGCCAAGCCGTTGCTGGGCCGCGAGGGCGCCGGGGTCACCGTTCACGATCCTGGCGGCGCACCGGTACGACGGGACGAACCCTGCTGCTATCAGGAGCTGGCCCCGCTGCCCGACTTCGCGGGCAACCGCGTGGTACTCGGTGCCTGGGTGGTGGGTGACGAGGCCGCAGGGCTGGGCATCCGGGAATCCGCGGGACTGATCACGGACGAATACGCCCGGTTCCTTCCCCACGTCATCCTCTGAACCCAGCCCCTTGGTTCAGCCCGCCAGGACCCCGCGAAGCTGATCCAGTCCCCAGTCCAGGTCCTCCTTGCTGATCACCAGCGGCGGGGCGATGCGGATGGTGGAGCCGTGGGTGTCCTTGACCAGAACGCCCCGGTCCATCAGCTTCTCCGAGATCTCCCGCCCGGTGCCGAGGGTGGGGGAGACGTCGACGCCGGCCCACAGACCCCGGCCACGCACGGCCTCCACCGCGCCGCCACCGGTCAGCAGCCCCAGCTCGCGGTGGAGATGGTCACCCAGCTCCGCCGCGCGCTCCTGGAACTCCCCGGTGCGCAGCATGGCCACCACCTCCAGGGCGACCGCGCAGGCGAGTGGGTTCCCTCCGAACGTCGACCCGTGTTCGCCGGGCTTGAAGACACCCAGGATCGCGGCGGACGACACGACGGCCGAGACGGGAACGACGCCACCGCCCAGCGCCTTGCCCAGCACGTACATGTCGGGCACCACACCCTCGTGCTCACATGCGAAGGTCCTGCCCGTACGGCCGAGACCGGACTGGATCTCATCCGCGATGAACAGCACATTCCGCTCACGGGTCATCTCCCGCACACCCGCCAGATAGCCCGGCGGCGGCACCAGCACACCCGCCTCGCCCTGGATCGGCTCCATCAGCACGGCCACGGTGTTGTCGGTCATCGCAGCCGACAGCGCGGTCAGGTCCCCGTACGGCACCACCTCGAACCCTGGTGTGTACGGACCGAAGTCCGCCCGCGCCTCGTGATCGGTGGAGAAACTGACGATCGTGGTCGTCCGGCCGTGGAAGTTGCCGGCGGCAACGATGATCTTCGCCGTCCCGTCCAGGAGTCCCTTGACGCGGTAGCCCCATTTGCGGGCCGTCTTCACCGCCGTCTCGACGGCCTCCGCCCCGGTGTTCATGGGCAGGACCATCTCCATGCCGCAGAGCTCGGCGAGCTGGGTGCAGAAGTCGGCGAAACGGTCGTGGTGGAAGGCGCGCGACGTCAGCGTCACCCGCTCGAGCTGGGCCTTGGCGGCGTCGATCAAACGCCTGTTGCCGTGACCGAAGTTGAGCGCGGAATAGCCGGCCAGCATGTCGAGATAGCGGCGCCCTTCGACATCGGTCATCCAGGCGCCCTCGGCCGAAGCGACGACGACGGGCAACGGGTGGTAGTTGTGCGCGCTGTGCTCCTCGGCGGAGGCGATGGCGGTTTCCGTGGTCGACACGGGATCTCCGTTCGTCGTGCGGCGTGGGCGGGGGTGGTGCCCACTTTGTATCGTCGGTCGGATCGGAGGCGGGGAAACATTCACTCTGCGGCGCGCCTCCTGCTCAGCCTTCCAGCAGTTCCTGGCGGTGCTCTGAGCGCCGTCGGCCGGGCGACCGCGGCTGCAGTGCCGCCAGGGTCAGCAGTGAACCAGCGACGAGACCCGGTATCGCCCACCACCAGCGGTCCAGCCGCCCATGTGTCGAAGACCCTGTGCTCCGGGGTGTCAGCGCGGACGCGGGCGTCGCTGCCGGCTCCGGGCTCTTCGTCCGTCCGAACGGGCCCTGGCTCTCCCATGGCTCGGGAAAGAGGGCCGGAGCCGCCTTCGCGCCGTCAGCCCTTCCCATCAGGCCCAGCTCCTTGAGGAGCCGGACCAACTCACCCGGCTCCGCTGCCCGGTGCCAATAGCCCTTGTACGAGTCCGGAACTCCGGTGGCCGTGTGGATCCAGACGGTGTCCCGGTCCTCCCCGGGGAAGACCCGGTCCGTCCTGGTCGGCTGCAGATCGAGCGCCATCCAGGTGACATTGACCTGTCGGGTCCCCACCGAGCCGTCCGACGACGAGGGCTGGGTGCGCGTTCCCTTACCGCCGGGGCCGAGAAGCCTCTCCAGCGAGCGATACCTCGCATCGGAGCCGGACAGGGCGGCAACCTCTCCGCGGGACGGCGAGGTGATCAACACACTCGTCGGCCCACCCGCCGAGGCCTGCGGCGCCTGCAGCAGCCCCAGCCCCAGACCCGGCCCCAGCACCGCCGCGAGAACGGCGGTCCTCCGCGCCCACCCGGCAGTCCTGCCCGCCCAGCTCCGCGCTGTCCCCGAACCGTGCCGCTGTCGTCGCATGCCGCCCCCTGACCGCCCTGCCCGGACTTCCCGGACAGCATCACCTCGGATACACCGCCCGCAGCCCGTCGGTTCCGCCCTGTGGCCGGACACTTCCGGATCTGCTCAGAGCGTCGACTCGGCGATCGCCCGAGCCCGGTCGCGGTCGTCCACACCCTCCAGGCGGAAGGTGATCCGCTCGTCCCGCGTCCACAACAACGTCGGTCCAGCGGTGCGTTCGGATCTGATCCACCGGTCGCCGTCCTCGCCGATCATCATGAACTCGAGGAGGTGCGGCTCGGCGATCCACGCCGCGTATGCCGGACCAGGCGGCATTCCACCGGACGGATCACCCCGGTCGTCGGATTGGCCACCCCGGCCGTGGGATGAACCGTCCGAGGCCTCGGCCGAACCGCCCCGGTCGAGCCCGAGCCACTCGGAGCGGACTCGGACCTGCTTGATGAAGTACGGATCCAGACCCGACGCGAACTCATCGAGCCGTACGGTCCGCCCGCCCTCCTGCCAGCAGAGCGTGATCATCGACCGGCCTTCCGGAAGTCGCGTGACCGCCACGGAGTCCGGTCTCCCGAGCTCATGGGGCACCACCGGACGGAAGTCCGCCGACCGGAGGGCCTCGTGCATGGACACGGGAGCCCCGCAGCCCGGTGCGCCGGGCCCCTGCCGGTTCGACGGGGTCCCCGGCGCATACCGCACCCGGACCCCGCCGAAGTCGAACCACTCGACGACGGTCGCCCGGACCGGCGGGGTGAGCACGAGCACGACGAGCAGTCCCGAAAGCGCGGCTGCGAGCAGCCGGGCGTGGTCCCGGAACCACGCGCCGACCAGCTCCCGGCGCCGCACGGGTTCCCGCACGGGAGCGGGCACCGCCTCCGCGACGATCCGGGCCAGGACCCTCTCGGCCATGGTCGAGCCGTCGGTCTCCGGAATGTCGAGCCCGTCGCGCAGGGCCAGCAGATCCGCCCGCAGCCGCTCCCCGCGCCGGTCGTCGTCCACCCCGGGACGCTCAGGATCACCCTCACCCGTCGCCCTTCGCACCGCTCTCACCCCCTTCCCGATCCGGACCCAGCTGACCGCCGAGCCGCCGCTCGAGATTCTTCAGTGCGCGGTTCAGCCGGGACTTCACCGTCCCCCGCGGCCAGCCGAGCGCCTGCGCGGTCTCCGCCTCGTCCATCTCCAGCAGATAGCGATACGTGACCACCTGTCGCTGCACCTCGCTCAGCTCGCCCAGCGCCTCCGCCAGCAAGGCCTTCCGCTCCTCGGCCAGGGCCGCCACCGCCGGGTCGGCCGACTCGGGTATCACCGGATCCACGCCCCGGCAGCGCGCTTCCCGCCCGGCCACCGCCCGCGCCCTGCCCGCCGAGCGCAGCGTGTTTTTCGTCTCATTCATCACGATGCGCAGCAGCCACGGGCGGAAGGACGCCTCGTCCCGGAAACGCCCCAGGGCCTGGTACGCCTTGAAGAAGGCGGACTGCACCACGTCCTCGGCATCCGCACCGGCCCCGAAGGCGACCGCGGCGCGCAGCGCGACACCGGTGTGGGCGCGCACCAGCTGCGCGTATGCCCCGGCATCCCCGGCGCGTACGCGCGCGATCACCGCGGACTCGCCGTCGGAGCCGCCCGCCGGAACCGTCGCGGCACGCCCGAGATCACTGCCGCCGCCCTCGCCATCGATGGCGCGGCCCCCCTCCAAGCCCGGCTGTGGAGCCCCTCCCCGCGTCCTCACATCTTTCCTACACCGGCTGCCGGGGATTGGTTCCACACCTGAGACAATGAAGGCATGGCCTCTGATCGACCCCGCGTGCTTTCCGGAATCCAGCCCACCGCAGGCTCGTTCCACCTCGGCAACTATCTCGGTGCGGTCCGCCAGTGGGTGGCGCTGCAGGAGTCCCACGACGCCTTCTACATGGTGGTGGACCTGCACGCGATCACCGTCCCGCAGGACCCCCGTGAACTCCGCGCGAACACCCGCCTCGCCGCCGCCCAGTTGCTGGCGGCCGGACTCGACCCCGAGCGGTGCACGCTGTTCGTCCAGAGCCATGTCCCCGAACACGCCCAGCTGGGCTGGATCATGAACTGCCTCACAGGCTTCGGCGAGGCGTCCCGCATGACGCAGTTCAAGGACAAGTCCGCCAAGCAGGGGGCCGACCGGGCGACCGTCGGCCTCTTCACCTACCCGGTGCTCCAGGTCGCCGACATCCTGCTCTACCAGGCGAACCAGGTCCCGGTGGGCGAGGACCAGCGTCAGCACATCGAGCTCACGCGTGACCTGGCGGAGCGTTTCAACGGCCGCTACGGCGAGACGTTCACCATCCCGGCGCCGTACATCCTCAAGGAGACGGCGAAGATCTTCGACCTGCAGGACCCGGCGGTCAAGATGAGCAAGTCGGCGTCCACCCCCAAGGGCCTGATCAATCTCCTGGACGACCCGAAGGTCACCGCCAAGAAGGTCAGGAGCGCGGTGACGGACACGGACACCGTGATCCGTTTCGACGCGGAGAAGAAGCCGGGCGTCAGCAACCTCCTGGGCATCTACTCCACACTCACAGGCACGGCGATCGCCGAGCTGGAACGGAAGTACGAGGGCAAGGGCTACGGCGCGCTCAAGACCGACCTCGCCGAGGTCATGGTGGAGTTCGTCACCCCGTTCCGGACCCGGACGCAGGAATATCTGGACGACCCCGAGACGCTGGACTCCCTCCTGGCCAAGGGAGCGGAGAAGGCGCGGGCCGTCGCCGCCGAGACGCTCGCACAGACCTACGACCGTATGGGTCTTCTGCCCGCGAAGCACTGAGTCCAAGGACTCTGGCGAGATCGCGGCCGAAGGGGCCACACTGACGTCGGCACGACCGAGAACAGACCATCGACGATTGAGGAGAACGATGTGGGGACCGTAACGCTTGGCGTTTCGATCGCGGTCCCGGAGCCTTACGGCAGCCTGCTCCAAGAGCGGCGCGCGAGCTTCGGGGACCCTGCCGCGTACGGCATTCCCACCCACGTCACCCTTCTCCCGCCGACCGAGGCCGAGGCTGCCGACCTTCCGGCGATCGAGACCCACCTGTCACAGATCGCCGCGGCCGGCCGTCCGTTCCCCATGCGGCTGTCGGGCACGGGCACCTTCCGGCCGCTCTCGCCGGTCGTCTTCGTCCAGGTCGTCGAGGGTGCCTCCGCCTGTTCCTGGCTCCAGAAGCGGGTCCGTGAGGCTTCCGGACCGCTCGTACGGGAACTGCAGTTCCCCTACCACCCGCACGTGACCGTCGCGCACGGCATCGCGGAGGCGGCGATGGACCGCGCGTACGAGGAGCTGTCCTCGTACGAGGCGGACTGGACCTGTGGTTCCTTCGCGCTGTACGAACAGGGCACCGACGCCGTGTGGCGCAAGATCAACGAGTTCCCGTTCGGGGACGGCGGCGGCGCGCCCGCGGTACCGGCCCAGGGCGGCAGTGCGGTGGACCAGCCGTCCCTCCGTCCCTGACCCGGACGGGCGCGGTGGCCGTCACGACCACCGCGCCCGTCTAGCGGACCGGCAGCCGCCGGAACAGGGGGCGCGGAACGTGCCGCAGGGCCGACATGACGACCCGCAGCGCACCGGGCACCCACACCGTCTCCGAACGCCGCCGCAGGCCTGCCACGATCGCGTCGGCGACCGCGCCGGGGGTCGTGGCGAGCGGTGCCTCCTCGCGCCCCTCGGTCATCCGGGACCGCACGAATCCGGGGCGTACGACCATCACGTGCACCCCGGTCCCGTGGAGTGCGTCCCCGAGGCCCTGGGCGAAGGCGTCCAGGCCCGCCTTGCTGGAGCCGTAGATGAAGTCCGCGCGACGGGCGCGTTCCCCGGCCACCGACGAGAGCACCACCAGCGAGCCGTGTCCCTGCGCCTGCAGTGCGCCCGCGCACACCAAGCCGGCGGACACCGCCCCCGTGTAGTTGGTCTGCGCCACCCGGACCGCGGAAAGCGGCTCCTCCTCGTCGCGCGCCTGGTCGCCCAGGACGCCGAAGGCCATCAGCACCATGTCGATGTCGCCCTCGGTGAAGAGCTTTCCGAGCACCTCTTCATGGGAGGCGGAGTCGAGCGCGTCAAAGCCGACGGTACGGACGTCGGCCCCCAGTTCGCGCAGATCGGAGGCAGCCCGCTCCAGGGCGGGAGAAGGCCGTCCGGCCAGCCGGACGGTGCGGGTGCGGCGAGCGATCAGCCGCCGCGCGGTGGCCAGTCCGATCTCCGAGGTGCCGCCGAGTACGAGCAGGGACTGCGGGGCACCGAAGGCGTCCTTCAAAGGAAAACTCCTAGCGGGATGACGGGCGATGACAGGGCGCGGACGGGCGGGGAGCCCGGGAGCGGGACACCGGGACAGGGCAGGCGGCCCGCCGGACCGCTCAGAGCGCGAGCCGGCGGGACAGGTCCGAGGTGAAGGCGCCGGAAGGGTCGAGTTCCTGGCGCAAGGCCCGGAAGTCGGGCAGCCGCGGGTACATCGCCTCGGTCAGCTCCGGCCTCAGCCGCGCGTCCTTGGCCAGGAAGACACGCCCGCCCGCCGCCGCCACCTCGTCGTCGAGATCGTCCAGCACTCGGGCGAGCCCCGGCAGCCCGGCGGGCAGCCCGAAGGAGAGCGTCCAGCCGGGAACGGGGAAGGAGAGCCAGCCGGGCCCGCCGTCCCCGAACCGTTCGAGAGTGCCGTGGAAGGCCGGAGTCCGGCGCAGGACGAGACGCCGGACGATGCGGTGCAGGGTCTCCTCGTGGCCGTATCCCAAGGCGAACTGGTACTGGACGAAGCTGCCCGTGCCGCGGACGCGGCGCCAGTCGGGCACGGCGTCCAGGGGGTGGAGGAAGGCCGAGACGCTCCGAAGTGCCCCGGTCCGCGAGGGGAGGGCGCCGCGGTGGCCGAGTTCGGCCAGGAGGGCGCCTGCGGTCCGGCCGAACAGTCCCTCAGGGACGAGGGCGTGGGGCGCGGGACGACGCCCGGGGCGGAGATCCAGCGGTGTGCGCCTGGCGCGCGCCGGTAGCGCGTCGAGGGGCGCGTGCTCTCCCCGCATGACGACGGCCCGCCCGGTCGCCTTTCCGCGCGCAAGGAGGTCGATCCTGGCCGTCGCGTACGGCGAGGCGTCGCCGGAGGTCGCGAGCCGTGCCATCGTCTCGTCCAGGTCCGCCGACCGCACCGTGTCGACCGTCATCAGCGAGGTGCTGACGGGACGCAGGGCCAGAGTGGCGGAGAGGATCACCCCGGTCAGGCCGAGGCCACCCGCGGTCGCGTCGAACAGATCCGTGCCCGGGAGCACCGTGCGTACCTCGCCGTCGGCGGTCAGCAGTTCCAGTGCGCGCACGTGCCGGGCGAAGGTCCCCGCCGTCCGGTGGTTCCTGCCGTGGACGTCCGAGCCGATGGCTCCGCCGACCGTCACCTGACGGGTCGCCGGTGTGACCGGGAGGAACCAGCCGAGCGGGAGCACCGTCTCGATCAGGCGGTGCAGGCTCACCCCGGCTTCGCAGACGACCGTGCCCGCCGCCGGATCGACCGAGCGGATCCGGTCCAGGGCGGTCATGTCGACGACCGAACCTCCCGCGTTCTGTGCCGCGTCGCCGTGCGCCCGGCCGAGCCCCCGGGCGACGACCCCTCTGGGGCCACGGCCCCGGACCGCGACCACGGCTTCTTCGTACGTACGGGGGCGAAACCGCACTGCGGTCGTCGGGGCGGTGCGGCCCCAGCCGGTCAAGGACACCGTGTCGACAGACATGGACGTGACGTTATCGCCAGAGAAAACCCTTTTGAGGGATTTGTTACAGCACTCACCGAAATGGGTGATCGGTGATCCGGAGAGCCCCGGGCACCGGTTTTCCGGCTCCGGAGGGGTACGCGTAGGTCATGGACTGGCTGAAAAGACTCCCCGTCGTCGGGCCGCTCGTCGCACGGCTCATGGAGACGCACGCCTGGCGCTCCTACGAGACTCTGGACCGGGTGCACTGGGCCAGGCTCGCGGCGGCGATCACCTTTCTCAGCTTCCTCGCGCTCTTCCCGCTGATCGCGGTCGGTGCGGCGGTCGGGGCCGCGCTGCTCTCGACCGAGCAGCTGGACAAGATCCAGGACAAGCTCGCCGAGCAGGTGCCCGGCATCTCCGACCAGCTCGGCATCGAGGACCTCGTGGCCCACGCGGGCACCATCGGAGTGGTCGCCGGTCTGCTGCTGCTCTTCACCGGCATCGGCTGGATCGGCTCGATGCGGGACTGTCTGCGCGCGGTGTGGGAGAAGGACGACGTGGTCGAGGGCAACCCGGTCGTCCGCAAGATCAAGGACGCCGGGCTGCTGCTCGGCCTCGGCGGCGCGGCGCTCGTGACCCTCGCCGTCTCCACCGTCGCCTCGACCGCCATCGGCTGGACGGCCGACCGTCTGGGTATCCCGGAGAACGGCGCGGGCGGGATCCTGCTCCAGGTGGCCGCCGTGGCCGTGGCGGTCTGCGCCGACTTCCTGCTGCTCCTCTACCTGCTCACCCTGCTGCCGGGCGTCGAGCCCCCGCGGCGCCGGCTGATCGTCGCCGGACTGGTCGGCGCCGTCGGGTTCGAGATGCTCAAGCTGCTGCTCGGCAGCTATATCCGGGACGTGGCGGCGAAGAGCGTGTACGGCGCCTTCGGCGTGCCCATCGCACTGCTCCTGTGGATCAACTTCAGCGCCAAACTGCTGCTCGTCTGCGCCGCCTGGACGGCGACCCCGAGCAAGGGCGGTGACGGGCCGGAGGCCGAGGAGGTCAGCGACGGGGAAGACGGCGCACCAGGTCCGGCAGCGGCCAGCGCCGGTTGACGAGGAACACCCCGGCCGCCAGGACCACCAGCAGTCCGCCGACGATCGACAGGGCGGTCCAGACCCCGCTGGAGCCCGATGCGGCGGCCGCCGTGGTGGCCGCGTGCTTCTTCTCGGCCTTGTCCGCGCCGGCCGCGGGCGCGGAGTCCTTCGCGGGCCCGGTCACGGCGGACTTCGGAGGGACGAGCTCGCCGACCGGGGTCACCTTGCCGTCCGCCGCGAAGCCCCAGTCGAGCAGGCCGGCGGCCTCCTTGTAGACGGCGTGGCTCTCGTCCGCCGACGGGTGCATGACGGTGACGAGCAGGACCTTGCCGTCGCGCTCGGCGATACCCGTGAAGGTGTTGCCCGCGTGGGTGGTGTAGCCGTTCTTGACCCCGGCGATGCCCTTGTACGGCTCGACACCGATGTCGCCGGTGATCAGGCGGTTGGTGTTCTGGATCTCGAAGGACTCGCGCTTCTTGCCCTTCTTCTGCGCACCCGGGAAGTCCGCCGTCGCCGTCGCTGCGTACTCGCGGAAGTCCGCCTTCTGCATGCCGCTGCGGGCGAACAGCGTCAGGTCGTAGGCGCTGGAGACCTGGTTCGGGGCGTCGTAGCCGTCGGGGGAGACCACCCGGGTGTCGAGAGCCTGCAGTTCCTCGGCGTGCCGCTGCATCGCGGCGACCGTGGCGGGCACGCCGCCGTACATCGCCGACAGCACGTGCACCGCGTCGTTGCCCGAACGCAGGAACACGCCGAGCCACAGGTCGTGCACCGTGTACGCCTGGTCCTCCTTCACGCCGACCAGACTGCTGCCCTCGCCGATCCCGGCCAGTTCCTCCTCGGTCACCATGTGGGTCAGGGACTTCGGCTGCAGGGCGGGCAGGACCGTGTCGGCGAAGAGCATCTTCAGCGTCGAGGCGGGCGGCAGCCGCCAATGGGCGTTGTGCGAGGCGAGTACCTGCCCGTTCTCGGCGTTCGCGACGATCCACGACCGTCCGGTGAGCTTCTTCGGCAGGACCGGGGCGCCGGGGCCCAGCTGGACCTGGGTGCCCACCTCGCCCAGCCGCTCGCCACCCACGGTGGACATGGGACCGGTCGGCTTCGGCTGTTTGTCGTCGGTCTTGTCCTTGTCGGCCGCCCCTGCAGGACCGGCGACACATACGGACAGCAACGCGGCAGAGAGGACCGTCATTACGGTCATTTTCAGAGCAGGCACGGTCGGAAACGTACATGGCGTTGCTGGGGATCGGGACCTGGGTGCCCTGACCCGCCGTGCATTCCGCTTGGACAGCCCACCCCGGGCGACCGGGCCGGAGCGCGGCGGCGATACTGATCGTATGAAGCTCAGCCGCCCCGTCTCCTGGTTCCTGCTCGTGTTCGGGGTGTGGAGCTGGTTCATCTGGATCACCTTTGCAAAGAACCTGTGGAAGGACGGCAGCGGGCTCGCGTTCGACGACGCGGGTGGACCGACCGCCTACTTCTGGGTCCATCTCCTGCTCGCCATCACCTCGTTTCTTCTGGGGACGGCCGTCGGAGTCATCGGGTTCCGTGGTGTCAGGGCTTTGCGTCACGCAGGCAGATGACGGGCCGGGCGCTCACCGGCGCCAGGACGGGATTTCAGCGGGGGAGCGTTCGTGGTTGTGGTCTTCGTGCTCGTGGCGGTCGCGGTTCTCGCCCTGCTCGTCCTGGTGCACCGCTACGTGTGGCACCGGCTGATCGGTGACACGACGACACCGGGCGGCCTCGCGCGCCGCGCCGGTACCGTCGCGGCGTTCGTACTGCCGCTGCTCTCCGTCGGCGCCCTCGTCTCGAGCCGGACCGGACTGCCCTTCGCGGTGCAGCAGGTGCTGGCCTGGCCTGGCTTCCTGTGGCTGGCCGCCCTGCTCTACCTCACGCTTGCCCTGCTGGCGGGAGAGGCCGTGCGCCCCGTTCTGCGCCGTGTCCTCGCACGACGGGACGGGACCGCCGAAGCTGCCCCGGGGTCCGCCGGGACGACGAGCCCCTCCGCAGAGGCAGCCGTCGGCGCGCGCCCGGTGGATGTCACCCTCACGGATGCCGCCGGGCCCGAGGCCGCACCGGCCAGGTCAGGCGAAGCCCATGAGGCCCCGGCTGCGACGGACGTCACCGTGTCCCTGGAAGCCCACGACATCCCGGCCGCCCCGAAGGCGGCCGATCCCTCCCGCAGGCTGTTCGTCGCCCGCGCCGTCGGCGGGGCAGCGGCCCTCGCCGGCCTGGGCACGGTCGGATACGGCACCTACGGGGTCCTGCGCGGCCCCCGGGTCAAGCGCGTCACCGTGCCGCTGGCCGGACTCCCTCGCTCCGCACACGGCTTCAGGATCGCCGTGGTCAGCGACATCCACATCGGCCCGGTCCTGGGCCGCTCACACACCCGGCGCATCGTCGACACGATCAACGCCACCGGCCCGGATCTCGTCGCGGTCGTCGGGGACCTCGTCGACGGCTCGGTCGCGGACCTGGCCTCCGCCGCCGAACCGCTCGCCGATCTCGAAGCCCGTCACGGCAGCTACTTCGTGACCGGCAACCACGAATACTTCTCCGGTGCGGCCCAGTGGGTCGATCACGTCCGCGAACTGGGCCTGCACCCGCTGGAGAACGCCCGCGTCGAGATCGGCGGCTTCGACCTCGCGGGGGTCAACGACATCGCCGGTGAGAGCGAGGGGCAGGGACCCGACTTCGCCCGTGCCCTCGGTGACCGGGACCGCAGCCGCGCCTCCGTCCTCCTCGCGCACCAGCCCGTCGTCATCGACCACGCCGTCGAGTACGGGGTGGGGCTGCAGCTCTCAGGCCACACCCACGGGGGTCAGCTCTGGCCCGGCAACCTCGTGGCCGAGCTCGCCAACCCCACGGTCGCAGGCCTCGAACGTTACGGTGACACACAGTTGTACGTCTCGCGGGGCGCGGGTGCGTGGGGTCCACCGGTGCGTGTCGGGGCGCCGTCCGACATCACCGTGGTGGAGCTGGCCTCCCGCCAGGCCTGAGCGCCCACGCCCGGCCTCCCGCCAGGCCCGAGCGCCGACGATGCCCTCCCCGGGCACGGAAAGCACGCACAGAGGTCACATCCAGCGATGAAAACGTCGTGAGAACAGCACTTTTGGCGAACAAGTCACGGCCGGCATCGTCCTTCGACTTCCCGATGTGAATATCGTGTGATTGGGTGAGGGCGAACATGCGGCGATGTGCGCGATTCCCGCACATGAGCCGAGTTGGGCTGGTAAGGGAGAGCACGACACATGCGGTCGATCCGGATACGGATTCTCGCGACAATCGCGGTACTGGCCATCGTCGGATTCGGAGGCTGGAGACTGCTCCCCTCGGACGAGGTGAACGAGGATCCCATCAAGGTCGGCACGACCGACGAGGTGACCTCGCTCGACCCGGCCGGGGCCTACGACGCGGGTTCCTGGGCCATCTACAGCAACTTGTACCAGTCGCTGCTGACCTTCAAGTCCGGTGCGATCGTGCCGGAGCCGGACGCGGCGGAGAGCTGCGGGTTCGTCGGGCAGAAGCTCCAGACCTACCAGTGCACGATGCGGGACGACCTGACGTTCTCCAACGGCCGCAAGATCACCGCCGCGGACGTGAAGTACTCCTTCGACCGCATGCTCAAGATCAAGACGGACGTCGGTCCTTCGGTCCTCTTCCCCAATCTCGCCTCGGTCGTGACCGAGGGGCGGACCGTCACCTTCAACCTGTCGACCCGTGACGCGACCTTCCCGCAGAAGCTCGCGACGGGTGCCGGGTCCATCGTGGACCCCAGCGCCTACCCGAAGGACAAGCTCCGCACCGGCAACCAGGTCGACGGCTCGGGGCCGTACATCCTGAAGGCGTACGAGCCCGGGGTGCAGGCCAAGCTGGTGCCCAACCCGGCCTACAAGGGCGCGCTGAAGAAGACCGGGGTGGCTGTCGACATCCGCTACTTCGAGGGATCCGACCAGCTCCAGGCCGCCTGGCAGGCCGGCGAGGTCGATGTCACGCACCGTCAGCTGCCCGCCGACAAGCTCGCCGAGCTCGACCCGGGTGCCACCGATCAGCGCGTGACCGAGGCGGACAGCGCCGAGATCCGCAACCTGGTCTTCAACGTCCGCGCCGACTCGCCGCTCTCGGACAAGCGGGTCCGCCAAGCGCTGGCGTGGATCATCGACCGCGGCCCGCTGGTCAGCGACGTCTACCACAGCACCGTCGAGCCGCTCTACTCGCTGATCCCCCAGGGCTACATCGGGCACAGCACCCCCTTCTTCGACGCCTACCCGCAGCCCGATCCGAAGCGGGCCAAGGCCCTCATGCAGCAGGCGGGGGTGCAGATGCCGCTGCACATCACGTTCGCCCACCGCGACGACGACGCGAACAAGGCGGAGAGCGCCGAGCTGGTCCGCCAGATGGAGAAGGACGGACTGTTCAAGGTAACCGAGAAGGCCGTGGAGTGGCAGGCCTTCCAGAAGGGTTACGCGGCGGGCGACTACGACGCCTACACGGTCGGCTGGCTCCCCGACTTCCCCGACTCCGACACCTTCAGCCAGCCGCTCGTCGGCCGCGACAACAGCCTCCACAACGGCTACGACAGCGCGAAGATGAACAGGCTGATCACGGCCACGCAGCAGTACAGCGACCGCGGCCGCACGTCGTCCGACTTCAAGGATCTGCAGCAGCTGGTCGGCGAGGACGTGCCGCTCATCCCGCTGTGGCAGAAGAAGGACTACGTCGTCGCCACGCCGGACGTGTCGGGCTCCCAGTACCTCTCGGACGGTACCGGGATCTGGCGCCTCTGGGAACTCAGCTGGATCTGACGTCCCGGGCCCCGGGCATGAACTCGACCAGCACGTCGTGAACCTGCCGCACGAGCGGTCGCAGCACCCGGAAACGGGAGAGTGCGATCGCCCGTGCGGCGAGTGGCGCCGTGCGCTCCACCAGCCGTCGGCTGCGCTCCGTGTTCTCGGTACGGTCGTAGACCCAGAAAAGCACCATCCCCATCTGCATCAGCCACATCAACTGCGGGAGCAGCTCGTCCAGTTCGGGGTCACGCTTGATGTCCGACCCGGCCAGGCAGCGCCTGTGGATGGAGATCGCGGCCTCGCGGGCGGCGACGGAATCCTCCGAGAACGGTGAGAGCGGGCTCTCGGGGTCGGCGGCGTTCTTGAAGAACTGGCCCGCGAAGCGGTGGTACTGCTCTGCCACGTCCAGCCAGCCGAGCAGTACCCCACGGATGCGGACGGCGAGATCGGTGTCACCCTCCAGGACCGGCTGGACGGCGACCGCGTGCTCGGCGGCGATCCGGTCGTAGAAGCCCTGGACGAGGTGTTCCTTCGAGGAGAAGTAGTAGTAGGCGTTCCCCACGGAGACGCCGGCCTCCTGCGCGATGGCCCGCATCGTGGTCTTGTCGTATCCGCGCTGCTCGAAGAGCCGGAGCGCGGTCTCAAGGATCAGCGTGCGGGTCTGCTCGCTCTTGGGGGCCTTGGAGGCCCTGCCGGACGGCCTCGCCGCGTTCGCGTCAGCCACGTTGTCCTCTTCCTTCACCACAGGCCCAAGGCTATCCGGGAGATCCGCCCGCGGAATCCGGCAGCCCGGCCCGGCAGAGCCACACCGCTCCGAGGTGACGGACCTGAACCTCGCCGCGGTGAGCACGGACCCTTCGGGAGGTGCCCAGCCGTCGGATCGGGAACCGGAGAGCCGGGGACCGGTGGTGCGGTCCCCGGCGTGAAACCAGGCGTGGTCCGTGGCCGCGGCAGCTGACGGGCGATCTGGGTGGCGGCCCGGTGCGAGGGACCGGATCTCAGGCGCTCATCGAACGCGCCGTGTTGACCTGCGACATGACCATCTGGAAGGTCTCGGGCCCCGTTGCCGGGATCATCGTCGAGTGGTGGCGGCCGGCGCTGGTGACGGTGACCTGGATGAAGCCGGTCGTGTGCTTTTCCTTCATCAGGAGGAACAGCAGACCGATCAGGCAGAACAGCGCGAAGACGATCGCCAGCACGATGCCGACGGTGGGGATCTTCTCCTCCGTGCGCGACATGTCCGTCGCCGTCCACACCGCGCCCTTCAGCGGCATGGTGCCGGACGGCGTCACGATCCCGTCGTTCATCACCGTGATGTCACCGAACGAGAGCATGGGCACCCCGCCGGTCCCGCCGTACTGCACCGGCAGGTTGAAGCCGGGCTGCGTCGGCTGGCCGCCCGGTCCCGGACAGCCGTACCCGGGGCCGGGCTGAGCCGCGGAATCCGGCAGCGGCTGCGGGTAGCCGTACGCCGGGGTGGCGCCCGGCGCCGGATAGCCGTAACCCTGGCCGTCCGGCATCGTGGGCGGGTTGCCCGGTGGCTGCGGCGGGCCCCACTTGTATGAGTCGTCCGCGTACGGATTCGGATCGCTCACAGCGTTCCCCGTTCTCCCTCAAGGCATCTGCTCCCGTGCTGTGCTGCGCCGGGAGAGGTGAGCCGGTCAGGCTCCGCACGACCGTACCGTCCCGGCCCGCCCCCACGTACCAAGAGACCCCGTTCCCCGCACGTGCGGCGCGGGGAACGGGGTCTCGGGAGGTGACGCGAGGGTCAGAAGCGACGCGTGATCAGGGCGCGCTTCACTTCCTGGATCGCCTTGGTGACCTCGATGCCACGCGGGCAGGCGTCCGTGCAGTTGAACGTCGTGCGGCAACGCCACACACCGTCACGGTCGTTGAGGATCTCCAGGCGCTGCTCCCCGGCCTCGTCACGCGAGTCGAAGATGAAGCGGTGCGCGTTGACGATGGCCGCCGGGCCGAAGTACTGGCCGTCGTTCCAGAACACCGGGCACGAGGACGTGCACGCGGCGCACAGGATGCACTTGGTGGTGTCGTCGAAGCGCTCACGGTCCTCGGCGGACTGCAGACGCTCACGCGTCGGCTCGTTGCCCTTGGTGACGAGGAAGGGCATGACGTCGCGGTACGCCTGGAAGAACGGGTCCATGTCGACCACAAGGTCCTTGAGGACCGTGAGGCCCTTTATGGCCTCGACCGTGATCGGCTTGTCCGGGTTGATGTCCTTGATCAGCGTCTTGCAGGCGAGTCTGTTCTTGCCGTTGATCCGCATCGCGTCGGACCCGCAGATGCCGTGCGCGCAGGAGCGGCGGAAGGTCAGGGAACCGTCCAGCTCCCACTTGATCTTGTGAAGGGCGTCGAGGACACGCTCCTTCGGGTCGATCGAGATCTGGAAGTCCTGCCACTGGACCTCGTCGGAGACCTCCGGGTTGAACCGGCGGATCCGGAACGTGGCGGTGATGTAGGGCGAGTCGCCGAAGCCGGCCTCGGCCTTGTCGCTCTTTTCCAGGGTCGGAGTAGCCATCAGTACTTACGCTCCATCGGCTGGTAGCGGGTCGTGACGACCGGCTTGTAGTCGAGCCTGATCGACTCGGAGCCGTCGTCCGCGACCTCGCGGTACGCCATGGTGTGGCGCATGAAGTTGACGTCGTCGCGGTTCGGGAAGTCCTCGCGGTAGTGACCACCGCGGGACTCCTTGCGGGCCAGCGCCGAGGCCGCCATGACCTCGGCCAGGTCGAGGAGGTTGCCCAGCTCGACGGCCTCCAGGAGGTCGGTGTTGAACCGCTTGCCCTTGTCCTGGATGGACACGTTGAGATAGCGCGCCCGCAGCTCGGCGATCTTGTCGACCGCCGTCTTGATGGTCTGCTCGGTGCGGAACACCATCACGTTGGCGTCCATGCACTCCTGCAGTTCCGTGCGGAGTACGGCGACGCGCTCGGTGCCCGTCGAGTTGCGCAGCCGCTCGAGCTGCTCCTCCACCAGCTTCGCCGGGTTCTCGGGAAGCTCGACGAAGTCGTTCTTCGCGGAGTACTCGGCGGCCGCGATGCCCGACCGGCGTCCGAAGACGTTGATGTCGAGCAGCGAGTTGGTGCCGAGGCGGTTGGCACCGTGCACGGAGACACATGCGACCTCGCCGGCGGCGTACAGGCCCGGGACGACGGTGGTGTTGTCGGCCAGCACCTCGCCCTCGACGTTGGTCGGGATGCCGCCCATGGCGTAGTGCGCGGTCGGCTGGATCGGGATCGGGTCCGTGTAGGGCTCGATGCCGAGGTAGGTACGCGCGAACTCGGTGATGTCCGGGAGCTTCGCGTCCAGCTGCTCCGGCGGGAGGTGCGTGAGGTCGAGGTAGACGTGGTCACCCTCGGGGCCGCAGCCGCGGCCCTCACGGATCTCCGTGTAGATGGAGCGGGACACGACGTCACGGGACGCGAGGTCCTTCATGACCGGCGCGTACTTCTCCATGAAGCGCTCGCCGTCCTTGTTGCGGAGGATGCCGCCCTCACCGCGGGCGCCCTCCGTCAGCAGGATGCCCATGCGCCAGATGCCCGTCGGGTGGAACTGGAAGAACTCCATGTCCTCCAGCGGCAGACCACGGCGGTACGCGGCGGCCTGGCCGTCACCGGTCAGGGTGTGGGCGTTGGAGGTCACCTTGAAGAACTTGCCGGTGCCGCCGGAGGCGAAGATGACCGACTTCGCCTGGAAGACGTGGATCTCGCCGGTCGCCAGCTCGTAGGCGACGACGCCCGCGGACTTCTTGACCCCGTCCACGTCCTGGAGCAGGAGGTCCAGGACGTAGAACTCGTTGAAGAACTCCACGCCCTCCTTGACGCAGTT
Organism: Streptomyces sp. NPDC057428; assembly: GCF_042803195.1. NCBI lineage: Bacteria > Bacillati > Actinomycetota > Actinomycetes > Kitasatosporales > Streptomycetaceae > Streptomyces > Streptomyces sp. NPDC057428. Next base: position 161,199 of record NZ_JBHVCT010000002.1, on the reverse strand, counting down.
CTGGTACAGCGTCTGGAGGATCATGTGACCGGTGCGGTCCGAGGCGTAACACGACCGGCGGACCGGGGCCTCGCCGTGGCTACGGGTGTGACCGCCGAAGCGGCGCTGGTCGATGCGGCCCTCGGGCGTCCGGTTGAACGGCAGGCCCATCTTCTCCAGGTCGAGGACGGCGTCGATGGCCTCCTTCGCCAGGATCTCGGCGGCGTCCTGGTCGACCAGGTAGTCGCCGCCCTTGATCGTGTCGAAGGTGTGCCACTCCCAGTTGTCCTCCTCCACGTTCGCCAGCGCGGCGGCCATGCCGCCCTGCGCGGCACCCGTGTGGGAGCGGGTGGGGTAGAGCTTCGTCAGGACGGCGGTGCGGCTGCGCTTGGTCGACTCGATGGCCGCGCGCATGCCGGCGCCGCCGGCGCCGACGATGACTGTGTCGTACTTGTGGATCTGCATGGTTTCCTCTGGTCCCTCTGTCCCGGCGCCTAGCGGATGTTCGGGTCGAAGGTGAAGATCACCAGCGTGCCCAGCAGGACGGTGAACACCGTTGCGGTGTACAGGAGCATCTTCAGCCAGAAGCGGGTGTTGTCCCGTTCGGCGTAGTCGTTGATGACCGTACGGAGGCCGTTGGCGCCGTGGAGCATGGCGAGCCACAGCATCGCCAGGTCCCAGAGCTGCCAGAACGGCGAGGCCCAGCGGCCCGCGACGAACGCGAAACCGATCTTGGACACGCCACCGTCGAGCACCAGCTGGATCAGCAGGTGGCCGATGACCAGGACGACCAGCACGATGCCCGACAGGCGCATGAAGAGCCAGGCGTACATCTCGAAGTTGGTGCGCGATCCCTTGGGTGTCTTGCCCGTGCGCTGGCGCGGGGGCTCGATCACCGGGGCCGGGTTGTCGACGTCGAACAGGCTCACGGCCTCGACGTCGCCGATCGCCGACGAAGGAGTCTCGGTGGACATTGGCCTCAGCTCCCGAAGACTTCACGTACGGCGTGGCCGAGGACGGGGTAAAGGGCCCCGGCCATCAGCACGATCCAGATACCGAGGACGGTCCAGAGCATCTGCTTCTGGTAGCGCGGGCCCTTGGCCCAGAAGTCCACGGCGACGATACGGAGACCGTTCAGCGCGTGGAACAGGATGGCGGCCACCAGGCCGTACTCGAGCAGCGCGACGAGCGGGGTCTTGTAGGTGGCCACGACCTCGTCGTACGCCTCGGGGGAGACACGCACGAGAGCGGTGTCCAGGACGTGTACGAACAGGAAGAAGAAAATGAGGACACCGGTGACTCGATGAGCCACCCAGGACCACATGCCTTCCCGGCCGCGGTACAGCGTTCCAGCCGGCACGGAAGAACCCTCCGGGAGCGGGGATTGGGGTCGGCCGGCTTGACTGTCGGTCTGACCCGGCCGGGTACGGTCCACCGGCCCCGGCCATCGTAGCGACGCTTTGTCGGTTCCATGGCGGCGGGGCCCGTCGGTGTGATCAAAGTGGCAATCAAACAGGCACGGACGGCCTACCGGGGGTCATATGACACCGGGGGCACCTGGCCGGCCTGTCGCCCGGCCTCCGTCACCAGCTCGATGATGCGGCCCCGGGCGAGTCGTCGCATCTCCTCCGCGGTCAGGGCGCGCTCCTCGTCCGGTTCGTGGGCCAGTCGGGTGCGGATGGAGGCCAGCACCTGGTCGACGTGCTGGGAGGGCCGGAGCCCGTCGAGGCAGATCACGAAGACGTGGCCGAAGCGGCTCTCGTAGGCGGCGTGCGCGGCGCGCAGCGCCAGGTGGGCTGCGCGGGGCGCGGCGTGGTGCAGGCAGGGTGCGCTCTCCACCGCGAGCGCTTCGGCGATGTCGGAGGGTGCGAGGTCGTACCCCGCCTCGTCGGAGGCGGCGAGCAGGGTGTCCAGGTCGGGGTAGGGCCGGTGGGCGGCCATCCGCAGGGCCCAGCGGCGGCTGCCGCAGCACTCCAGCAGGGCGGCCTCGGCGAGCTCGCGCGGCCAGGCGTTGAAGTGACGGATCCCGTTCGAGTAGGCATTCTTGCGAGCGCTCCCCGAGACTGATTCCGGAACAAGGGCCTCCGCCGGTGCCTCACGCAGGGTCGGGGCGGGGCCCTGGCCCTGGACGGGTACGGCTGCCCGCCCGGTCTGCTGAGGTTGTTTCGGCAGGCCGGCGTGGGACTCGCTGGACCTGGACAGCGGGACTCCTCGGACGAAAGGCATCTGTGACCCTGCAGACGGGCCTGGGTGCGACGAGGTTGCTCAGAGCGTGGAAGTGAGGACTGGGATGTATGTGCCGCAACGCTATCGAGACCAGGCGACCAGCAACCGAAGGGTGCGAGAAATTCACCCACACGGGAGAGTTTCGGAACGCCTGATGGACGAATTAGCGGATGGATTGTCCGGCTTTCTCGTTGTCTTTGATCTCTTTTGCCCCCGATCCGGAGGATTCTGACCGATGTCGCCCTCACGCGGAACCCTGGTGGCCGGCGCGGCCGTAGCCGTCGCCGCCGCCGTCACGCTCACCTTGGTCGTCTGGCCCGACGACTCCGGCTCCGGGACCCGGAACGGTGGCGCAGCCTCGGCCCGTACCTCGCCCTCCCCGTCCCGGAGCTATCCGCTCTCCACGACGCCGCGGACGATACCCGCGGTGCGCGAGCACACCCCCGCGCGCGGGCCGGGCTGGAAGCCGGCCGGCAACAGCACCGTCGTCGTGGCCGACCCCGAACTCGCGGACGAGGCGAAGCTGCTCGCCAAGGAGCTGAAGATCAGCTACCGGGGTGAGAAGTCCCCCCGTGAAGGTGACGTCGAACTGGCGCTCTCCGCAGGCAAGGGCGACCCGGAGTCGTACACCATGAAGACGGCGGGCGGCCGGGTCACCATCAGCGGCCCCGGGCAGGCGGGTGTCTTCTACGGGACCCGCACCCTCAAGCAGTCGCTGAACGCCGACGGCACCGTGCCCGAGGGCGTCGTGCGCGACACCCCGGACCGTCCCCAGCGCGGGTTCAACCTCGACATAGCGCGCAAATACTACTCCGCGGACTGGATAGAGGACCGGCTGCGCGAGATGGCCGACCTCAAGCTCAACCAGCTCGGACTGCACTTGTCCGACGACCAGGCCTTCCGGATCGAGTCCGACACCCACCCCGAGGTCGTGTCCGACGAGCACCTGAGCAAGGCCGAGGTGCGCCGGATAGTGAAGCTCGCGCAGAGCCTGCACATCACCGTGGTCGGTGAGATCGACTCTCCCGGACACCTCGGCGCCGTCCTGCGCGCGCACCCCGACCTCCAGCTGCGCAACACGCAGGGCGTGGCACGGCAGGGCGCCATCGACATCTCCGAGCCGGAGTCGGCGCAGATCGTCGACGACCTGCTGAACGAGTACGCCGAACTCCTCCCCGGCGCCTGGTTCCACGTCGGAGCGGACGAGTACCAGGCCCTCACGGTGAGCAGCCCGCAGGCCTCCTATCCTCAACTCGCCGCGGCAGCACGCGAGAAGTACGGCGCCGACGCCACCGTCCAGGACCTGGCCGAGGGCTGGCTCAACGACCGCGCCGCCGTCATCCGCAAGGCGCAGAAGATCCCCAAGGCATGGAACGACGGCTTCTTCAGCGGCGGGAGCGTCACCGCGGACAAGGGCATCGAGGTCGAGTACTGGACGGGCAAGGAAATCGGCGCCAGGCCGCCCCAGGACTACCTGGCCGAGGGCCGCAAGGTCGTCAACCTCAACGACGAGTTCCTCTACTACGTACTCGGCGAGCCCAACGACTTCGTGTACCCCACGGGCAAGCGGATCTACGAGCAGTGGACCCCCTTCGTCCTGCGTGGCACCGAGCCGGTGGCCGAGCGCTACTCGAAGCAGATCCTCGGCGGCCGGTTCGCCGTCTGGAGCGACTTCCCGAACGCGCAGACGCAGGAGCAGGTCGCCGCAGGCATCCGGATGCCGCTCAACGCCGTCTCCCAGAAGCTGTGGGATCCGGGCACGCCCGAGCTGACCTGGGCCGACTTCAAGTCGCTGGCCGACGAGGTCGACTCGGTGAACTGATCCCCAACTCCGTGGACATCGCGGTTGAGAAGGGTTAGGTTCCGCTGGCCGCGCGCCTTGGGGGGATGCGCGGCCATGTCCGAGAACCGGAACCCTGGGGGGTCCTTCCATGCTGTGCACGACCTGCGGTACGAGACCGGCCGCATCCGCGGACGGGCGGTGCTCCGTCTGCGCGACGGTTCGTCCCGCGCCGCCGAACGGGCTGATGAAGCCCTCTCCCGCCCCGATGTCGGAGGGACTTCACCGGCTGCGCTCGCCGGCCGGGCTCGCGAAAGCCGTCGTCGTGCTGCTGGGGGTGGTCATCGCGGTCGACGTGTTCGCCCTCGCGGCGGAGCTGAACCTCCGGGGCGAGTACGCGAACATCGGCGACGGGGCGCGGTACGAGTTCGTCTCGGCCACCCACTCCGAGCTCCTCTACCAGCGGGCCGCTGCGGTACAAGGACTCGCGCTGCTGGCCACCGCCATCGTCTTCATCATCTGGTTCCGCCGGGTGCGGCTCAACGCCGAGGTGTTCGACGCGGGCCTCCAGCCCATGCGGCCGGGCTGGGCGATCGGTGCCTGGTTCGTCCCCATCGCCAACATGTGGCTCCCGCGACGGGTCGCCGGCGGCATCTGGACCGCGAGCGCGCAGACCAACACGGACGGCAGTTGGCGAAAGGTCTCGAACGCGCCTCTCAATCTCTGGTGGACGCTGTACCTGGTGTCGGTGCTCGCCGGCTGGGGCGCGTCGAAGAACTACAGCGCGACCGAATACGTCGACGACCTCTCGGACGCCGTGACCCTGATCATGGCCGCCGACGTGCTCGACATCGCCGCGGCCGTCATGGCGATCGTCTTCGTACGCAAGCTGACCCGGATGCAGGGCGAGCGTGCGGCCCGCGGGATGTACCCGCTGTCCGCCCCGGCGCCGGCCGGGGTGCCACAGGCCTGAGTCGGCTCGTTTCGCGCTCCCACCGCGTGTCCGGCGGGCAGAATGGCAGGCCGGACCGCGGGGGGAGCGCGACGTGGGTTTCTGGGGTGTGTACCTGGTGGGCCGCAGCGGTGAACCGCTCCCGGACCACCCGGCGTTGAGGGACGCGCGTGGCCTGCTGACGCTGCGGGAGTTCCGCGCCGACGGCTGGCAGGTGTGGTGTCACCCGGGTCAGCCGGCGCTGGGGAACATGACCGCGCTCGCCGACGCCGCGCGGGCTCCGGTGCTGCTCGGCTTCGTCATGGACAGCGTCTGCGTGGCCGTGGAGGCCGCGGCGCCGCACAGCGGATCGTGGTACGCCTGCCTGGGCCGGGCGCCGATGGCCGTGCACCTCGGCCTGGACGGCACGGCGCTGGAGGATCTCTTCCTGCCGCCCGAGGACGCGGCGGAACGAGCGGTGCGCTGGGCGGCTGAATCCGGCCGCGGTGTGCGCGAGGGGCCGCTGCTCGAACTGCTGCGCATCGAGCAGCCGGAACGGTCCGGCGATGAACTTTTCTTCGCATTTCTGGACTGTCTGGGCATCGAGAGCCTCCAGGCCGAGGCCTGACGTGTTCGGTGTTCCGGCTGAGTGACGCTTTTCGGCCATCCGGCGCTGTACGCGGTAACAGGCAGCACAGCCCTCGTCACTGAGTGGCCGGGCCGCCGAGAAACGAGGGGAGGCGTCCATGACTCTGATGGAGCAGATCGCCCGTGCCGACGAGCGGGGCCTGGCGGCGAGTGCACTCGCCTGTCTGGACCGCTGTCTCACGCCGCCGGACGACGGGAGCGATCCCGAACCGCTGCGCCCGCTCTGGGTGAGCTGCGAGACCGGCAGGGAGTGGGCGGAGCGTCTCGACGCCGTACACGCGGCGCTGGAGCGTGCCGCTTTCGAGGGTGGCGGGGAGACGGCGGCCCGGGTGCGCGCGATGCTCGGTGCCGCGCCGAGGGAGTTCGCGGCCGGGCCGCTGCGGGCCTGGGCGGACGCATGCTCGCTCCTGGCCCTCGACATCCACCGGGAGTTCGACTTCCCGGCCGGTGACGCCGACGCGCTGGAGCTGTACCGCTCGGGCGGGTCGGCCGGCGGCGGGCCGCTCGTCACCGGCGAAGTGCTGCGCCAGACCGAGATCCTGGAGGTGCTCGCCGAGACCCCGGGAACAGCGGGCGGTGGAACGGGCCTGCGGCGGGTGCTGGACCTCTCGGCCGAAGGGCGGCGGGTACTGCGCGCGGTGATGTCGAGACGGGCCCGTGGCCGCGCCCTCGGGACAGGGTCGGGGCATTAGGCCACCGTCGACCCGGATCGTGGCGCCGGTGGCGAAGGACGAGTCCTGACCGGCCGGGAAAGCGACGACTCCGGCCGCCTGTGCGGCCGGCCGCAGCGCCCGAGGTGACGGAACGACGACCGGGGCCGCCACCCCCCACAGGAGAGGCCCCGGTCGTCTTCCACGGAGCCGCAGTGCGGCCCCGTACTCAACTCAGCGCCAAGGGTGCGTTTTCTGTCACACCGCAGTACCTCAGGAGACAGTTGCAGGTTGTACAAGTCATGGACGGGGCACCGTCCGACCACGTAGCGTGCTGACTCGCGCAGGGCTGCGCGGCAGTGGTGACCAGCTGCGATTCGGATCAGCAGGGCGGGTTGAGGGAGTGCTGGGGGACGACGCGGAGCTGACCGCCGCGGTGCTCGCGGCACAGGACGGGGACGAGGACGCCTTCCGTACTGTGTACCGCGCCGTGCACCCGCGGCTGCTCGGCTACATACGGACGCTGGTCGGTGAACCGGACGCCGAGGACGTGGCATCCGAGTCCTGGCTGCAGATAGCGCGTGATCTCGACCGGTTCAGCGGCGACGCCGACCGGTTCCGCGGATGGGCGGCCCGGATAGCGCGCAACCGCTCGCTGGACCACATCCGGATGCGCGGCAGGCGCCCCGCGATCGGCGGCGACGCGAGCGAACTGGCCGGTGAGGCCGCCGAGTCCGACACGGCGGGGGAGGCACTGGAGTCCCTGGGCACCGGCCGCGCCATGTCCCTCATCGCGCAGCTGCCGCAGGACCAGGCCGAGGCGGTCGTGCTGCGCGTGGTGATAGGCCTGGACGCCAAGAGCGCGGCCATGACACTGGGGAAGCGTCCCGGCGCGGTGCGCACCGCGGCCCACCGCGGTCTGAAGAGGCTCGCGGAACTGGTGGGCGGCGACTGCGGCCAGGAGGACGAGATCCCGGTGGCAGGCCCGGGACTGGGCGCCGTACCCGCACAGCGCCCCGCCCGCAAGGGTGCGGCGGCGTCCGCAGGTGTGATGCATTCGCGTCCGTGGACGCAGAGGGACATGTGATGGCCGACGAGCAGCACGAGTGGCTTGACTCGGACGCTGCGGAGAAACTGCTCCGCGGTGCGTCCGTCGAGTCCGTCGACGATCACACCACGACCGGGCTGGCACAGTTGGAGGCCGCGCTCCGTGCAGTGCGGACCCCGGCCCCGGCCAGGGGCGAACTGCCCGGTGAGGCGGTGGCGACGGCGGCCTTCCGCGAGGCCTCCGGCAGCTGGAAGCGGGCCGGTACGGCACATTCCGCCCCGATCGCCGGAAACCGCGGCGCCCTGCCCGCCGTACGGATCCGGGCGGAGTCCACGGCACCCCGGCGTCCGCGCTGGGGCCGCACGGTGCGCTTCGGCCTGGCCGTCTCGCTCGTGGGGTGCGCGCTCGGCGGGGTGGCCGTCGCCGGGGGCGCGGGCATGTTTCCCACGCCGTTCGGCAGCCACGGCTCACCGGTTCCCGCCGCATCCGTATCAGGCGCCGCGTCCCCCGAGGAGATGGGGGGCGAGGCACCCGAGCCGGAGCGTTCCGTGGCCCCGCCGTCCGGGACGCCGAAGGCGCCCAGCCCTCCGCCGCGTCCGAAGGAGACCGGAGGTGCCGAGGAGGAGCCGGCCGACGGCGAACCGCCGAGCGCGACGGGCGGCGACGGATCGCCCGCGCCGGAGGGCGGGACCCGGGACAGGGGCACCGGCGACCACGGCGCGCGGGACGGCACGGACGGGCGAGACGTGCCCGGCGGCTCAGCGGGCGGGGTGTTCGCGAAGTCCGTCCGGGCGTGCCGTGAGTACCGTGCCGACGCCCTGAGCGAGGAACAGGAGCGCCGTCTCGTCGCGCTGGCCGACGGCGAGGAGAACCTGGACCGCTTCTGCGACCGCGTCCTCGCGGCGGACGGCCGGAACGGCGGGAATGCCGACGAGGGCAGGGGCGACGGCAAGGACCACGGCAAGGACGACGGCGGGAACAGCGGTGGAGGTTCCCTCCCGCCCGTCACCTTCCACACGTGGGGCACGCCCGGCGGGTGGGCGCGGCCGACGACGTTCCCGAGCTCGCCGTCCACCCTGTCGGTGCGCCGCTGACCTGCCTCTGGGTGCGCCTCTGACCTGCATGAACGCGTCGGCTGTAACGTTCTTCGGCGCTACGGCGCAGTACTGAGTGCCGACTGGTCATCGGCCGCGCAATGAGCCGGGGTTCCCCCCGTACCTTCGGCTCGGCGCACCCGGCGCGGGCGGGGCACGTTCCCCCGGTCCCGCCCGCGCCCCCGATCTCCGCGTCCCGCGTCGCTACCAGTAGACGACGACCTTGTCGCCGTTCTTCACCTGGGCGAACAGCGACGCGATCTTCCCCTCGTCCCGCACGTTCACGCATCCGTGCGACGCGCCGCTGTAGCCGCGGGCCGCGAAGTCAGACGAGTAGTGCACCGCCTGGCCGCCGCTGAAGAACATCGCGTACGGCATGGGGGTGTCGTAGAGCGTCGAGACGTGGTGGCGGGACTTCCAGTACACCGAGAAGGTTCCCTCACGGGTGGGCGTGTACTGGGAGCCGAACCGCACGTCCATCGCCGAGACGACCCGGCCGTCGATCATCCAGGACAGCGTGCGGCTGTTCTTGCTGATGCACAGCACCCGGCCCGTCATGCAGCGGGCGTCGGGGCGGGCGACCGGCTTGACGGCCGGCGGATCCAGCTCCTTCGCCGTCGGCTTCCTGGTCATCGCCAGCAGCCGCCGCCACGTCACCGTGTCGGTCCTGCCCGTGCGGGGGAGCTCCCGTTTGCCCTGGAAGGAACGCACCGACGCGGCCGTCGCCGTGCCGTAGTACCCGGTGGGGCTGCGGTCGAAGTGGCCGATCTGCCGTAGCCGCGCCTGGAGTTCCCGTACGCGCCTGCTCCGGTCGCCGACGGACATCAGCGTCCGTGGCCGCGGCGAGGGGCGGGCGCTCGGCGACGCCGGCGGGGTAGCGGACGGAGACGGGACGCCCGCGCTTCCGCTCGGCTTGGCGTCGTCCGGGGCCGACGCGGCCGCCCCGGGCGGGGCGGCGGGGCCGGTGGGTGTGGCCTTGCATCCTGTCGTCAGGGCGGCCAGCAGCACCACACCGACGGCGGCCGCGGCCGCCGCGCGCGCCCTGCCGGTCCGGCTGCCGTCCCGTACGCGTCTCATCATGGGTCCCCCGACCGTCGCGCTGCCACCCGCGTGGCGCGGATGTCTCATGAGACGGATTCCCGCGCTGCCCGGTTGCCGAATCCTGCGCATGATGGAAGAGGCCGGCCCCGGGGCTCGGGAGCGTGCTGTGAGCAAGGTCCCAGCGGAGGGCTCCCGACAGGCAGGGGCACCGCCGCTAAAGTCCGTCGCGAGATTTATTACCGATAAGTAGCTTGAGCGGGAGGCACAGCACATGACGCGTGAGTCCGAGTCAGGACTGCCCATCGAGCCGGTGTACGGGCCGGAGGCCCTCGACGGCTGGCAGGCCGACGAGAAGCTGGGCGAACCCGGGGCGTACCCCTTCACACGCGGTGTCTACCCCACCATGTACACGGGCCGGCCGTGGACCATGCGGCAGTACGCGGGCTTCGGCACCGCCACGGAGTCCAACGCCCGTTACAAGCAGCTGATCGCCAACGGCACGGCGGGCCTGTCCGTCGCGTTCGACCTGCCCACCCAGATGGGGCACGACTCGGACGCCCCCATCGCCTCCGGCGAGGTCGGGAAGGTCGGGGTCGCGATCGACTCGGTCGACGACATGCGCGTCCTCTTCGACGGGATCCCGCTGGGCGAGGTCTCCACGTCGATGACCATCAACGCCCCCGCGTCGCTCCTCCTCCTGCTCTACCAACTGGTCGCCGAGGAGCAGGGGGTGCCCGCCGACCGGCTGACCGGGACCATCCAGAACGACGTGCTCAAGGAGTACATCGCCCGCGGCACGTACATCTTCCCGCCGAAGCCGTCGCTGCGGCTGATCGCCGACATCTTCAAGTACTGCCGGGCCGAGATCCCCAGGTGGAACACCATCTCGATCTCCGGCTACCACATGGCCGAAGCGGGTGCCTCGCCCGCGCAGGAGATCGCGTTCACGCTCGCGGACGGCATCGAGTACGTGCGTACCGCCGTCGCCGCGGGCATGGACGTGGACGACTTCGCCCCCCGGCTGTCCTTCTTCTTCGTCGCCCGTACGACGATCCTGGAGGAGGTCGCCAAGTTCCGTGCCGCACGCCGGATCTGGGCGCGGGTGATGAGGGAGGAGTTCGGCGCGAAGGACCCCAAGTCCCTGATGCTGCGCTTCCACACCCAGACCGCGGGCGTCCAGCTCACCGCGCAGCAGCCCGAGGTCAACCTGGTCCGGGTCGCCGTACAGGGCCTGGGCGCCGTTCTCGGCGGCACTCAGTCGCTGCACACCAACTCCTTCGACGAGGCGATCGCGCTGCCGACCGACAAGTCGGCCCGCCTCGCGCTGCGCACCCAGCAGGTCCTGGCGTACGAGACGGACGTGACGGCCACGGTCGACCCGTTCGCCGGCAGTTACGTCGTCGAGAGGATGACCGACGATGTGGAGGCCGCCGCCCTGGAACTGATGCTCAGGGTCGAGGACATGGGCGGCGCGGTCGGCGCCATCGAACGCGGCTTCCAGAAGGGCGAGATCGAACGCAGCGCCTACCGCATCGCGCAGGAGACGGACAGCGGCGAGCGTGTCGTCGTCGGGGTCAACCGCTTCCGGCTGGACGAGGAGGAGCCGTACGAACCCCTCCGCGTCGACCCGGCGATCGAGGCCCAGCAGGCGGCCCGTCTGGCGAAGCTCCGGGCCGAACGCGACCAGGAGGCGGTGGACGCCGCGCTCGCGGAGCTGAAGAGGGCGGCGGAGGGCACGGCCAATGTGCTGTACCCGATGAAGGACGCGCTGCGGGCGCGGGCGACGGTGGGCGAGGTCTGCGACGCCCTGCGGGAGATCTGGGGGGCGTACGTACCGACGGACGCGTTCTGAGCCGAGCGCCTGTCTGACGGCGGACGAGGACTGATCAACCGCATCGCGGACCGCCCGGACGGAGTGTCGCACCCCCGTGCGACACCGGTACCCGCCTGGCCTCCGTCTTCCGCCGTCGCAAGAGGCTGTCAGCAGGCGCCACCACGGCCGCGGGTCTGCTGTTCCTCGGGTTCGCGGCGAAGCTCTCGTTCACCGGGGTGTGACCTGCCGAGGTCCGTGACGGTGCCCGGCCTTGCCCCGCCCGTCAGGGATCTGCGCAGCAGCGGGGTGCACCACAGCTCCACGTACCGGTGCAGCAGCCACGCCAGCGCCAGCATCAGCGCCACTGTGAGCAACGCCGTCACCCCCGCAGGGATGCCGAGCCGCCGGTGCAACGTGCTCACTGCCACCCACCCCAGATGTTCATGGACGAGATAGAAGGGGTACGTCAGCGCTCCCGCGACCGTCAGCCAAGGGCGGTCGAAGCGGGCGAGAGCGCCGAGCGCGATCGCGGCGACCGCGGCGAAGCCGGCGGTCACGATCGCGATGATGACCAGCGACGAGCGGTACGAGAAGTCGTGCGGGCCCGCCGGGTGCCACAGCGTGGCCACCGCGTAGTGCTGGCCGAGCAGCCAGCTGACTCCGACGATGCCCCAGGCCGTGGCGTCCCGCCGGTTGCGGTGGACCAGGTAGAGCCCGATGCCGCCGGTGAAGAAGGGGGCGTACTCGGGCATCAGGACCACCTCGGCCAGAGGCTCGCCGGATGCCTTACCGAGCGCCGCGGCCAGCGTCCACGCGGCGCAGAACAGTACGATCCGTCGCCTGCCGGCCCCCGGCAGCACCACGCACACGGCGAACAGGGCGTAGAAGCGGATCTCCGCCCACAGCGTCCAGCACACACCGAGCACCCGGTCCACGCCCAGTGGCTGCTGCAGCAGTGTCAGGTTCACCAGCGCATCACTGGGGGAGACCGCCTTGTACGCCACCGCGGGGAGGGCGAAGACCAGTGTCACCAGCAGGACCGCCGCCCAGTACGCGGGCAGCAGCCTGGCTGCCCGGGAGGCGAAGAACGAGGCCAGTGAGCGGCCCCAGCCGCTCATGCAGATCACGAAGCCGCTGATGACGAAGAAGATCTGCACCCCGAGGCAGCCGTAGGCGAACCAGGTGTGGGCGGTGGGGAACAGGGAAGCGGCGGAGGTCCCCCACGCCTTGGTGATGTCGCCGCCCCGGCCGCCGTAGTGGTAGGCGGCGACCATCAGCGCGGCGACCAGCCGCAGCCCGTCCAGAGCGCGCAGCCGGGGTCTGGCGCGCGCCGGCCGGCGGTCCCGGGGTGGCGACGACGACGGACGTGGTGGCGCCGGCACCGGCGCAGGGGCGGCGAGTACCCGCTCGAGGGTCCTGCCCGGATTCTCCGGAGTGATGGTCACGGCCTTCCCTTCCCACAGTGGCGAAGGGTCAGGTTAGGGCGCTCCGAGGTCCCGAAACGGACGAGAGGGGAGCAGTTTCCTGTGCTGACAGGGCGATTTCATCTTGCGGTCGTTCAGGTTTCTTAGCGTGCTACGGAACCTCAAACGGTTACCGAACGACTGCACCCCTCCGTATGCCCCCCTTCCCCCCCCACGGGCATCAGACGCTTGGAGCGCCATGACGAAAGCCCGCACCCGTTGGCCACGGCAGCGTGACGCGGAGGACTCGCTCCCGCCCGAAGGCGGTACGTCCCACCTCGCTACCGTCCGGCCGACGGAACTGGAGACCTGCCTGCGCGCCTGCGCCGCGCACAGCGGGAAGCTGGTCGCCGGGCTCGACCGGCGACGTACGGCGCTCGCGGAGGCCCTGCGGAATCTGCTGGCCACCCACGCCACCATGGAGCAGACGTCCTCCGCGGCCTCCCCGATCCCGCTGCTGCGGCGTACCGCCAAGGGCGGTTCGGGCTCCGCCCTGGTGCTCGGCGACGCGCTGCTCGACCCGCTGCTCGCGGTCGGCAACAAGGCGCTGGACTGCGGTTACGAGGACGAGCTGAAGCTCGCGATCCTCATCACGGACACCGTGCTCACCCAGCGCAACCGCTCCCGGGCGGGCTGGCGGCTGCGGGCCCGGACGCTGGAGGCGAGGGGCGCGGAGGCCGCCGCAGTCGAGGCGTACGAGCGCTACCTCGACCTCACCGACGAGGACGGCTTCGGGGTCGCGGCGAAGACGGCCGGGCTGCGGGTGGGCGCCGAGCGCCGGAGCGAGCTGCTGCGGAAGCTGGAGCGCGACTGCCCCGAGGCCGCGGCCTTCGCAGGCCGGTCCGTCACCGAGTCCTGGGCCGAGGGGCTGGCGCTGCACAGGCGGGGAGACTGGAACGCGGCACGACCCCGGCTGATCGGCGCACTTCTGACCCAGGACCGGGCCGGCGCGCCTGTGCCGGAGATCCAGGAGGCCCTGGCCCAGTACCTCGGCCTCGCGCTGGAGGTCAGTGGCGCGGCGGGCAGCGGGGGCAGGCCCCGTGGCCACGCGGGCACCGGCGATCTCGCCCTTCTCACGGACCTCATCGCGCTCTACGCCGAGCAGCGCCGGACCCGGATGCGCGGCCCGATCGCCGACCCCACCTTCGGCGGCGTCGAGTGGACCACTCTCGGCGAGTTCCGTAACCACATCGCGGGCAAGTCGATTTGCCTGATTGCCAACTCGCAGCGTGTCGGCACCGGTTCGATGGGCGCCGAGATCGACGAGTACGACCTGGTCGTCCGCTTCAACTCGTACAAGATCAACCCGTCCGCGACCGGCGAGCGCACCGACATCCACGCCACCATCCACAAGCACGGATTCAACTGGGACCGACAGGTCCACACCCGGCTGGTCTTCGGCGGCACCTCCGGCGACTGGAAGTACTCGCTGCGCAACCGGCTGGTGCCGGGAGCCCAGCAGTACCTCGGCGACGAATCGCTGCGCTGGCCGCTGCGCAACATCGGCAAGGTCGGCGCGGACGTCTGGCCCGCCATCCCCACCAGCGGCTACAACATGCTGTGGCTGCTGGACCACCTGGACGTCAGCACGCAGCTCGACCTGATCGGCTTCGACTTCTACGAGAGCGGCGCCTACCGGCTGCCCGCGGCGATGAAGATGCCCATCACCTCCGTGCACGAGTACACCAGCGAAAAGGCGTGGGTCATGGAACGCGCCCAGAGCGTCACCGATATGAGGATCCGACTGCGATGACGACGACGCCCACTACGAGCGACGCGCTCGTACCCCAGGCCCCCGCCCCCGTGAACGCACTCACCGGCAAGCGCCGCGTCGCCTTCGCGAGCTTCGTGGACGAGAACTATCTGCCCGGCTTCCTCGCCCTGCTGCGCAGCCTCGCCCTGTCCAACCCGGCGGTCTGCGAGGACTTCATCGTCCTGCACGACGGGCTGCGACCCGCCTCCGTCGCACAGATCCGGGCGCTGCACCCGCGCGTCGACTTCCGCCGGGTCGACGCCGCGCACTACGACACGTACGCCAAGGGTGACCAGGACAACTACCTGGTGCGCAAGGCGTACTTCATCCTCGACGTTTTCCGGGTGCGCGACTACGACACCGTGATCACCCTGGACACCGACATGGTGGTCCTGGGCGATCTGGGTGACCTGCTGACCCTGCGCGACGGTCTTGCCGCCGTTCCTCAGTTCTTCTACGGGCAGCACAAGCTCAACAGCGGGCTGCTGGTCATCCAGCGCGAGTATCTGAGCGACGAGTTCTGCGCGAAGATCGATGAGGTCGGCCGCAAGGGCACGTACGAACTCGACAAGCACGACCAGGGCATCCTGAACGCCGTGCTCGACGGTGACTTCGTGCAGCTCGACGCCCGCTACAACTTCGTCAAGCGGCGGCTCTCCGGCGACCTCCCGGTGCCCGACACCACCGCGATCCTGCACTTCACCGGTCGGCACAAGCCCTGGCAGGGCGGCGAGGCCGGCTACGGCCAGGCCGAGGACCGCTGGCGCGAATTCCAGCTGTCCGACGCCGAGTTCCACGCCGCGTACCTGGCGCTGCCCGGTGCGAAGCACCACGACCTGCTGGTGCACTACGGCACCGCGCACGTCCGGTGCACCGCCGACCCCGACACTGCCCGCCGGGTCGCCGCCGCCCACATCGGCGCAGGTGAGTACCAGGAGGCGGCCGACCTGCTGGGCGGGGTCCGGATCCCCGTCGACGAGGCCTGGCCGCACGAGGTGCTCGGTCACGCGCTGATGAGCGTCTCGCGCTACGAGGAGGCCCGCGCCCAGCTCCTGCTGGCCAGCGCCGCCCCCAACCGGGCCGCGACCGCCTTCTCCCGGCTCGCCCAGATCGCCTGGATCCACGGCGACGACGCCACCGCCGAGCAGTACGCCCTCGAAGGGCTCGGCGTCGACCCGACCCACCGGGCGAGCCGGCTGATGTACAAGCGCACCAAGGACGTCGAGGCCCCCGCCGAGGGACCGGCCGCCGAGCAGCTGGCGCACGTCGCCTTCTACATGGACCGACAGGGCAACGCCGGGGACAAGCTGCTCCCGGAGAGTGTCCGGCTGGCCTTCGGCCGCGACACCGGCCCGGCCCGCTGGCACTCCGTCCACGCCCACCGGCTCTTCGACGAGGCCGCACTGGAACGGGTCAACGCCCGCCGTGGACTGGTCATCGGCGGCGGTGGCCTCTTCATCCCGGACACCGCGCCGAACGGCAACAGCGGCTGGCAGTGGAACGTCGCCGACGAACTGCTGGAGCGGATCGACGTACCCGTCATGGTGTACGCGGTCGGGTTCAACGCCTTCGACGGGCAGGCGTACGGCCACGGCCGGGACAGGTTCCTCTCCTCGCTGCGGAAACTGGTGGAGCGCGCCTCCTTCTTCGGGCTGCGCAACCACGGCTCGATCGAGAAGGTCCGCGAGCTGCTGCCGGCGTCGCTGCACGACAAGGTCCGCTTCCAGCCCTGCCCGACCACGGTGACCCGGCAGCTGGTGGACGGCTGGACCGACCCCGTGCAGCGCGAGAACACCGTGCTGGTCAACGCCGCGTACGACCGCTCCGGGCTCCGCTTCGGTCACGACTACGCGCACTTCCTCGCCGAGATGGCCACCGCGGTGAAGGAGCTCGGCAAGCGCGCCGATGTGCGGTGCGTGGCCCACTCGCTGGACGACGAGCGCATCGCGTTCGACCTGCGTCGCGAGCACGGCATCTCGCTGCCGGTGATCCCGATGTACGACTTCGAGAACGACGAGATCCGGTCCACGTACGCCCGGACCAAGCTGGTCATCGGTATGCGCGGGCACGCGGGCATGATCCCGTTCGGCTGCGGTACGCCGATCATCAGCCTGATCTCGCACCCGAAGATGGCGTACTTCCTGTCCGACATCGAGCGGCCCGAGTGGGGCATCTCCGTCCATGACCGGCACCTCGGGGCACGGCTCGTGGAGCGGGCGGCCGGGCTGCTGGACGACCATGCGGCGACGGTGGCCGATGTGCACGGGCGGCAGCAGGAACTCTGGAAGGTCACCGAGGCGAACGCGGCGGACCTCCGGGTGATCCAGGGAGGCGCGCGAGTCTGACGACACGGCGAAGGGGGCGGGATGCCGACCGGGCATCCCGCCCCCTTCGTCTCTCCGCCGATCGCCGGGCGGGCTCGAAGTCCGCCGGCGCTCGACGGCAGTGGCCCCGGCCGACCGGCCGGGCCCCGGTGGCCGTGCGGCCGACTACCGTCGCGCCGCTCTCCGCAACGACCTCGCCCGCCGCGCGACCCTGCGCACCGCGGCGTTCCGCGGCAGGAACGCGAACTGCGAGGGCACACCGCCGGGCAGCCCCAGCGACGTCAGCCGCCTGCGCTTGAAGTAGCGCCAGGTCGTGGCTGTGAGATGGGCGGAGAGATACCGCTCCGCGGCCGGGCGCAGCTGCGGATAGATCTTCGGCTGCATCGTGAAGCCGACCGCGGCGATCAGTTCGTTCAACTCGGCCGGCGCCACCGCAACCGGTCGCGTGGCCGTTCCAAGGTCGCCGAGGTCCGGCACCACCGCGTCCACCAGCGTGACCGGGACCCGGTTGCTGTTCTCGAACGGGGACAGTCGCTCCAGCAACGTCTCCGTACCGACCCGTGCCACCGGCAGTCCGTAGAACGCGGACGCCGTGAGCAGCGCGGTCGAGAAGCAGCCGACGACCAGCGCCGGCCGCATCCGCTGGTACAGCACCTCGGCGAGTACCGGCGCGGTCAGCAGCCCCGAGTCCAGCACGGTCAGCTCGGCGCCGAGTTTCGCAGCCTCCGACTCCATGGCCTGTGACCACCGGGCCGGGGCCGTCGGATGCGGCTTGAACACCAGGCGGGTGTGGCCGAGTCCGACCGCGCCGCGCATCATCCGCAGGTGCAGTTCCTCCTCCTCCGCCACGCTGATCAGGCCGAGCGCGGAGAGGTACTGGCCCAGCAGCAGCGCGGGCGCTTCCACGGACGGCAGGCTCGCCGCGACAGGGTGGGCGTCGCCCAGTTCGCCGAGTACCTTGAGGAACGCCTCGGTCGGCACGATCTGCGACGTCACGCCGAACTCGGTGAGCAGCAAAGGCTTGAGCCCCGGCACGAGGTCGAGGTGGAGCAACCGCCGCACCCGGGTGCCGATCAGCGGGTCGATCTTGTTCCTGGTCGGTCCGTAGCTCATCAGGCCGTCCGCGTACACATCGATCGGTGCGCCGGTGAAGATCTCGGCGATCGCCATCGCCGGGTTGACCTGGATCGACTCGACGGCGATCTCGATGTCGTCCTCGCCGAGTCCCCAGGCGAGCCGCAGATGCCGTTCCCACAGCGGTACGTCGTCGGGGCGCGGGGCCCAGCCGCTCGGATGGTGGGGGGCGATGGTCGTGTTCCAGGACACGATGTCGTCGAACCTGCCGCGCAGCGCGTCGAACCCGGACATCGCGTCGACGGCGGGCGTCGTCTCCGGGATCGCCGCGTTGTTGGAGACGAGCAGGATGCGGCGGTCGGCGTCCGCGAAGACGCCCGCGTCCATGGCGGCGGCGAGCGTGGCCGTGCCGTAGAGGGTGGAGGCGAAGAAGATCTGTGTCGTACGGGTCCGGCTGCTGCTCATGCGGCCGCCACCTCCTTCGCGGCGGCGGGCCGGCGGCGCAGCCGGCGCAGCAGGGTCGCGCGCTGCAGGTCCATCGAGTCGAGGGCGTCGTCCAGCACGTCCTGCGGCATCCGCCTGAGGGCTCCGGCGCTCATCGATTTCAGGGCACGGGCCACAGAGGGTTCGAACCTCTCCATCGAACTCATGTGATGCGAAATGATCGCGCAGTAGGTACGGACCGCCTTCGGCAGGAGTGCCTGCGCGTCACGGTCGGTCGCTGTTTCCCGTA
Organism: Streptomyces sp. NPDC057428; assembly: GCF_042803195.1. Classification (NCBI taxonomy): domain Bacteria; kingdom Bacillati; phylum Actinomycetota; class Actinomycetes; order Kitasatosporales; family Streptomycetaceae; genus Streptomyces; species Streptomyces sp. NPDC057428. Next base: position 142,642 of record NZ_JBHVCT010000002.1, on the reverse strand, counting down.
CGACTTGGTCGAATGAGCGAATGAAATCGAGCTGGCGTACGTCGCCGATCTGGGTCAGTGACGAGGCGACGCCACGCCGGTAGAAAATGCCGAGAAGCCCCAGCACCGCGAAGGAATCCGCCTCGCGGTGCAGCCGCCAGATCCACGGCCGGTCCTCGGCGGTGCGCAGACCGTCCGTGAAGTGCAGCAGCCCGCGGTCCAGGAGCCGGCGGTGGTAGAGACCCGCCCAGGCGTACGGATAGTCGACCGAGGTGGTGCGGCCGGCGGGCAGGATCGTGTCCCGCGGGTCCATGACCTCGCCCCTGCGGCCGTGCGGGACGCGTTGTACCGTGCGTGTCCTGCCGTCGGCCTGGACATGGTCGGTACGGACGAAGTCGCAGCCCAGCGCCTCGGTACGGGCGAGCAGGTCGGCGTAGTAGCCGGGGGCGAGCCAGTCGTCGCCGTCCAGGAAGGTGATGAACTCACCGCTCGCGGCGTCCAGACCGGTGTTGCGCGCGGTCGCGAGTCCGCCGTTCTGTTCGTGCCTGATGACGACCGCCCCAGGGATTTCGCCCCGCGCGCGATTCAGGATTCCGGCCGTCCCGTCGGTCGAACAGTCGTCGACGAGGATGAATTCGAAATCCTTGCGGGCGTTCGCACGCAGGCTTCTGAGGGTGTCGGGCGCGTATGTCTGCACGTTGTAGAACGGCACGATGACGGAGAGCTTAACCACGTCGATCAGGCTAGGTGCGGGCTTGTCATGCGGCTTGTCCCCGGAAAGGACGGGACATGAACGGACCGTGTCGGATCTGTAAACCTGCCCGGCTCCGACTGCCGTACAGCGAGCGGAACCCCCTGCGAAGAGCCGGATATCCAAGCGTCGGTGGGCTGTTAACCATCTGTTGCGTCTGCGTTGGGCTCCACATCGAAATGCCTTTCTAGCTTCTAGGACGTGCCTCCACGTTCCAGGAATTCGGCTGATCAGGCCGACAGAGCAACAGCCGCGATCCCGGCTCTGCGGGTCGCCGTACTCGCGGACTCCGACACCCGGTGGAAGTGGGGTGCGCTCACCGCGCGCCGCCTGACCGGGGCCCCGGAGTCCGGTGCGGCGGTACGCCCCGTGGAGATCAGCGGGCTGCTGCTGCGTGGCCGGGCCACCCCGACGCCCCGTCAGCTCGCCGAGGTGGGCGAGGTCGGGGTCGACGCGGCGCGGGTGCGTGAGGTGACGGCCGTCGAGTTCCTGCACACCGTCCGGGACGAGGCGTACGACGTCGTGGTCCTGGCCCTCGTCGGCGGCGCCGTGCAGGCGATGCTGCACGGTCTGGCCGCACTGGACCTGCCCCGCAGGCCGGTCGTCGTCACGGGCTACGTCGGTGTCGTCTACGAGAAGCTCGCCGACGGGCTCCTGCTGCGTCACGGAGCCGACGTCGTGCTCGCCAACTCCCGCCACGACGCGGCGCGCTTCCGTGCCGTCTACGAGGGGGTCGGCGCCGACGCGTCGTCCGTCACCGAGGCGGCCCTGCCGTTCCTCGGCGGTGAGCCGCACCGGACGCGGGAGGGCCGCCGCACCGTCGTGTTCGCCGCCCAGCCCTCCGTGCCCGCGTCCCGCGCCGAGCGCACCTACCTGCTGCGCCGGCTCGTCGAGCACGCACGGCTGCACCCCGGCCGCGACGTACTGCTGAAGCTGCGTTCCAAGCCGGGCGAACACACCACGCACATCGAGGAGCTGCCCTACCAGCGCCTCGCGGAGCGGATCCCCGGCGGGCTGCCGCCCAACTTCAGCCTCGTGTACGGACACATGGGCGAGGTCCTGGACCGCACCGACCTGCTGGTCACCGTGTCCTCGACGGCCGCCCTGGAATCCCTGCACCGGCGTATCCCGACGGCGATCCTCTCCGACCTGGGTGTGCGCGAGGCACTCGGCAACCACCACTTCATCGGCTCCGGACTGATCACGTCCTGGGACCACCTCGACGGCGGCCTCGGCCCTGAGCCCGACGAGGAGTGGCTCGCGGGCCAGGGTGTCGCAGCCGACGGCACGTACGCGACGGCCTACGACACCGCCCGCGCCCGGGTCGGTGAACTGCTCGCGGCCGGCCCGCTCCCCCGCCTCACGCCCTACTACACGCCCGCCACCGCCCCCGGTTACCTCCCCGGCATCCTCGCCCGCCACCACCTCGGTCCGGACGGCCACCCGCTGCCCGGTGCCGTCGCTCCGAAGGAGACCGGACGGGTCCGGGGCGCCGTGCGCGAAACCGTACGCAACGCGGCCCGAGGTGCCTACCGCCACGGCGTCCAGCGGGTCGCCCCCGTGATCCGGCGGATGGGCGAGCTGTGACCACCGACTCAGGAGCCTCCATGACCCCGCCCCCCACCGTGCTCGCCGTGATCCCCGCCCGCGGCGGATCCAAGGGCGTGCCGGCCAAGAACCTCGCCCAGGTGGGCGGCGTGCCGCTCGTCGCCCGGGCCGTCCGCGCCTGCCTCGCCTCTCCCGAGGTCACGGACGTCGTCGTCACCACCGACGACCCGGCCATCGCCGAAGCCGCCCGGTCCGCCGCCGAGGCGCTGGGTGAGGCTCCCCGGCTCCACTGCGTGCAGCGTCCCGCTGCCATCTCGGGGGACACCGCGACCAGCGAGGCGGCGGTCCTGCACGCCCTGGACGCGTACGAGGCGATGGGCCACGGCCGGACGGCCGACGTGGTGCTCCTGGTCCAGTGCACGAGCCCCTTCGTCACCCGTGCGGACATCGACGGCGTCGCAACGGCGGTCGCCCGCGACGGCGCGGACACCGCCCTCACGGTCGCCCCCTTCCACGGTTTCGTGTGGCGTGACGGCAGCGCGGTCGAGGACGGCACCTACGGTGTGAACCACGACAAGGCCGTACGCCCCCGGCGCCAGGACCGCCCCCAGGACCACCTGGAGACCGGCGCCGCGTACGCCATGGACGCCGCCGGCTTCCGTACCCACCGGCACCGCTTCTTCGGCCACACCGTGCTCGTACCGACCGACCCGGCGCGGGTCCTGGAGATCGACGACCCGCACGACCTGGCCCGCGCCCGCGTCCTCGCGCCGCTCCTGGACCCCTCGCCGCTGCCCACCCGGACGGATGTCGACGCCGTCGTCCTCGACTTCGACGGCACGCAGACCGACGACCGTGTCCTCGTCGACTCCGACGGCCGCGAGACCGTCGCCGTGCACCGCGGCGACGGCCTCGGCATCGCCGCGCTGCGCAGGTCCGGCCTGCCGGTCCTGATCCTGTCCACGGAACAGAACCCGGTCGTCGCCGCCCGTGCCCGCAAGCTCCAGGTCCCCGTCCTGCACGGCATCGACCGCAAGGACCTGGCACTCAAGCAGTGGTGCGAGGAGCAGTCCATCGCTCCCGACCGCGTGCTCTACGTCGGCAACGACGTCAACGACCTGGCCTGCTTCGGACTGGCGGGCTGGCCCGTCGCCGTGGCGAGCGCCCACGACTCGGTGCGCGCCGCCGCGCGCGCCGTGACCACCAACCCCGGTGGTTTCGGGGCCATACGCGAGATCGCGGCCTGGCTCCTCGGCCCCACCCTCATGACCGAATCTCCCAACGCCCCCACCACGTAAGGAATCACCACCATGACGAACGCCTCCCGGCTGCGCACGTTCGGCACCCGTACCGCCGGCCCCGGCCACCCCGTCTACATCACGGGCGAGATCGGCATCAACCACAACGGCGACCTCGACAACGCCCTCGCGCTGATCGACGTGGCCGCCGAAGCCGGCTGTGACGCCGTCAAGTTCCAGAAGCGCACGCCCGAGATCTGCACCCCCCGCGACCAGTGGGACATCGAGCGCGACACCCCCTGGGGCCGGATGACCTACATCGACTACCGCCACCGCGTCGAGTTCGGCGAGGCCGAGTACACCGCCATCGCCGAGCACTGCGCCAAGCGCGGCATCGACTGGTTCGCCTCCCCGTGGGACACAGAGGCCGTCGCCTTCCTGGAGAAGTTCGACGTCCCGGCCCACAAGGTCGCGTCCGCCTCCCTGACGGACGACGAGCTGCTGCGGGCGCTGCGCGCCACCGGCCGCACCGTCATCCTCTCCACCGGCATGTCGACGCCGAAGCAGATCCGTCACGCGGTCGAGGTCCTCGGCAGCGACAACATCCTGCTCTGCCACGCCACGTCGACGTACCCGGCGAAGGCCGAGGAGCTCAACCTGCGGGTCATCAACACCCTGCAGCAGGAGTACCCGAACGTGCCGATCGGTTACAGCGGTCACGAGACCGGCCTCCAGACGACCCTCGCCGCCGTCGCGCTCGGCGCCACCTTCGTCGAGCGCCACATCACCCTGGACCGCGCGATGTGGGGCTCCGACCAGGCCGCCTCCGTCGAGCCGCAGGGCCTCACGCGCCTCGTCCGCGACATCCGCACCATCGAGGCATCCCTCGGTGACGGCGTCAAGAAGGTGTACGAGTCGGAGCTCGGCCCGATGAAGAAGCTCCGCCGGGTCGCGGGCGTCGTCTCCGAGAACGAGAGCGCGCCGGCCGCCGAGCCGGTCGCGGTCTGACGGGCCGACCGGTGAACCTCGCCTTCGTCGAGAGCCCGGTCCAGCTCCTGAACGTCCTGGAGTGGACCCACACCCGGGGAGGATCCGACGCCACCACGGTCGTCGTCCTCCCCCCGGTCGACCCGATGTCGCGCGGACAGCTGCGCAGGATGGCGGAGCTGGCCCGCGACGAGGGCATCACCGTCCGCTGGCAGGAGGCGCGCGGGGAGACCGGCGCGCCTCTCAAGGCCCTGCGGGCGCTGACCGGTCTGATCCGCAAGGCCGACCGCATCGTCATCGGGGACCCGTTCTCCCGGTACGTGCAACTGCTCCTCAGCCTGGTCCGCACCCGCCGGATCACGGTGGTCGACGACGGCACGGCCACCATGGAGTTCGTCGCCCAGCTGGCGCGCGGTGAGCGCCTGGTGCGCTGGCACCGCAGGGGGAGCGGGGGCCCGCGCGAACTGCTGCTCGCCCCGGTCACCTCCGCGGCCCGCCGCAGCTTCACCCCGTCGGCCACCCGCACCGTCGAGGTGTTCACCGCCATGCCGGTCGATGCGCCCGACGGCATCGAGGTCACGGCGAACACCTTCGCCTGGACACGGGAGCGCTTCGGCCCGCCCCGCATCACCAAGGGTGCCGACCTGGTCGGCACCTCCCTGGTCGAGACGGGCGTCGTCGACCCCGTCCCGTACGAGGAGGCGGTGAGCACGCTGGCCCGTACCCATGGCGCCACCCGCTACTTCGCGCACCGCCGCGAGTCCGCCGACAAACTGCATGCCCTGGAGGCCGCCACCGGTCTGGAGATCGTCCGCCCCGACCTCCCGCTGGAGCTCATCGCCCGCCGCGGCCCCATCGGCCACACCGTGCTGAGCTTCCCCTCCACGGTGGTGCACACGCTGCCGCTCGCCCTCGTCGGCACGGGCGTGAAGGTCGCGGTGTGCGACATAGCGCCGGAGTGGCTGCGCGACACGGCCTCCCCCCGCGCGCAGGGTTTCCTGAGCGGGGTCACGGAGACCGCCCGGGACGTGCAGCGGCTGGCGCCCTGGCGGGTCACCGCGGTGGCGGAGGGCTGAGCGAGGACGGAGGCCGTCGGCACCGGGTGGCCGGTCGCGCCAACCGAGCGGCCATCACGACCGCCGTCGCGCGCCCGCCGCCGTCGCGCGCGCCCGCCCGGCAGACTGTTGCGGAGAGACGGCTACTCCCCGCCGCCCCGGAAGTGGAGGCCGGCCCCGTGGCACCCGGGCGCGACGCGCTCAAGGGGGCACCGCGGCGGCCCCCGCTCCACGCCTCCGGGGCGTGTCGGCTCACCCGTTCGGGTGTACGCGGTGGAGCCCTGGCCCGGCACGCCCCGGGAACCACGCCCCGCGCCGAGGGTGAGACGAGACTCCGTCTCGCGCCCCACTCGCACTCCGGTGGAAAAACGGGCGAGTTTACCCATCGTCCTGCTCCATCACACCCCCCGCCGCCTCTTTTGTTCCCCTGAGCGGCTTAACTTTTGGTCATCTCCAGCCAGTTGAGTGCCCAGGGGGCCTACCCTTGACTGGGTGAACCAGTTGAAGACGCGCGAGCCCCAGGCCGATGCCCAGCCGAAAGGGGAAGCCGCCCTGCCCGGCTCCCTGCCCGACGAGCTCCGCGCCGAGCTGATCGCCTTCCGGCGAGACCTCCACATGCACCCCGAGCTCGGCAACCAGGAGTTCCGCACCACGGCGGCCGTCAAGGCGCGGCTGGAGCGCGCCGGGCTCGCACCCAGGGTGCTGGCGTCGGGGACGGGGCTCGTCTGCGACGTGGGCGAGTGGGACGGCGTGACACCGATGCTGGCGCTGCGCGGGGACATCGACGCGCTGCCGATCCCGGACACCAAGGCGGGCGTCTCCTACCGGTCCACCGTGCCCGACCGCGCACACGCCTGCGGGCACGACGTGCACACCACGACCGTCCTCGGCGCCGGACTCGTGCTCACCGCCCTCGACCGCCAGGGGCTTCTGCCCCACCCGGTGCGGCTGCTCTTCCAGCCCGCCGAGGAGGTACTGCCCGGCGGCGCGGCGGACGCCATCGAGGCCGGGGTGCTCGACGGGGTCGGGCGGATCCTCGCCGTGCACTGCGACCCGAAGGTCGACGTGGGGAAGGTCGGGCTGCGGATCGGGCCGATCACCTCCGCCTGCGACCGTCTGGAGGTCACCCTCGACGGTCCCGGCGGGCACACCGCCCGGCCGCACCTGACCACCGACCTGGTCACCGCGGCGGCCAGGGTGGCCACCGACGTGCCGGCGCTGCTCGCCCGGCGGGTCGACGCCAGGTCCGGGCTCGCCCTCACGTGGGGCCGCCTGGAGACGGGTCACGCCCCCAACGTCATCCCGCAGCACGCCGAGCTGTCCGGCACGGTGCGCTGCCTCGATCTGGACACCTGGCGGCAGGCCCCCGACATGGTGCACGCCGCGGTCGACGAGGTGGCCGGAATGCATCGGGCCAAGACGGTGATCAACTACATCCGCGGTGTCCCGCCCGTGGTGAACGACGCGGAGTCCATCGGCCTGCTCGACGCCGCGATGACGATCCGCCGCGGGTCGTATGCGATCGAGGACACCGAACAGAGCTTGGGCGGGGAGGACTTCTCCTGGTACCTGGAGCGGGTCCCCGGGGCCATGGCCAGGCTGGGAGTGCGCACACCGGGGGACACGCGCGGTCTGGACCTGCACCGCGGAAACTTCGATGTGGACGAGGAAGCGATCACGGTCGGGGTGGAGCTTTTCACCGCCGCTGCGTTGCTCGACCGCAACGGCTCGTGACCGTCCAGGACACCTCCTGTTCGCGACGATCCGATAACGGCTTCCGTACAGGTCATTATCTGACATCTACGCGCGTTACGATCGCGGCGAAACCAGCGCCGGAAGAGGCGCTTCGGTCAGGTTTGAAGGAGCCTTCCCTTGCGCCGGATCACCAGGATTGCCACCGTGGGCGTTATGTCCGCGGCACTTGCGCTCAGCGTCAGTGCGTGTGGCGACTCGTCGTCGGACAGCGCGTCCGACTCCAAGGACAAAAAGACGGCACTCGCGTACGACATCGGTGGCCGCGGCGACCAGTCGTTCAACGACGCCGCGTACGCCGGTCTCGTCAAGGCCCAGGAGGACCTCGGCGTCAAGGGCACCGAGGCCGAGCCCTCCGAGGGTGAGTCGGACGCGGACAAGGTCCAGCGCCTCACCTCGCTGGCCCGCGCCGGCAACAACCCGGTGATCGGTGTCGGGTTCGCCTACGCCCCGGCGATCAAGAAGGTAGCGCCGAAGTTCCCGAAGATCACCTTCGGCATCATCGACGACGCCTCGGTCACCGGCGACAACATCGCCAACATCGTCTTCAACGAGGAGCAGGGCTCCTACCTCGCGGGTGTCGCCGCCGCGAAGGTCACGAAGACCAAGAAGGTCGGCTTCATCGGTGGTGTCGAGACCCCGCTGATCAAGAAGTTCGAGGCCGGCTTCATCCAGGGCGTCAAGGACACCGACTCCTCGGTCAACGTGCTCCCGCAGTACCTGACCCAGCCGCCGGACTTCTCGGGCTTCTCCAAGCCCGACCTCGGCAAGGCCGCTGCCCAGGGCCAGATCGACAAGGGCGCCGACGTGGTCTACTCGGCGGCCGGTCTGGCCGGTTCCGGTGCCATCGAGGCCGTCTCCAAGGCCGGCAAGTGGAACATCGGCGTCGACTCCGACCAGTACAGCCAGGAAGGCCTCGCGGTCTACAAGGAGTCGATCCTGACCTCCGTCACCAAGGACGTCGAGGACTCCGTCTTCAACCTGATCAAGTCCGTCAAGGACGGCAAGCCCCAGTCCGGTGAGGTCCGCTACGGCCTCGACAAGGACGGCGTCGGCCTGGCCATGTCCAACCCGGCCTTCACCAAGATGACCGACGTCATAGCGGCCGTGGACAAGGCGAAGAAGGAAATCATCGACGGCAAGATCACCGTCAAGACCACCCCGTAACGACCCCGGTCGTCACACTGGTTTCCCGTGGGCCCGGAGCGCGTACCTTCGCTCCGGGCCCACGGGGTGCTCCTCGAAGAAGTTGTGCCCGTCGCAGTGCCCTGCTCGCACAGGCCCCGAACCCCGTGTTCGGGCAGTGCCGTGTGCCTTCGCTTTACGATTCGGCAGCGCTACGCGTGTAGACAGGTCTCAGGCGCGATAACTTCACCCCGCCCCCTGCCCCTGTGCTCCCGCTCCTGTCCGGTCAAGGAGAGTGCGTCATCAACGCGTCCAGCAGTCCCCCTGCCGTAGAACTGCACGGCATCACCAAGCGCTTCCCCGGCGTCGTGGCCAACCACGACATCGGCATCACCGTACGCAAGGGCACGGTCCACGCCCTCGTCGGTGAGAACGGCGCCGGGAAGTCCACCCTGATGAAGATCCTCTACGGCATGCAGAAGCCGGACGAGGGCACCATCGCGGTGGACGGCGAGCAGGTCTCGTTCAGCAACCCCGGTGACGCCATCGCGCGTGGCATCGGCATGGTCCACCAGCACTTCATGCTCGCCGACAACTTCACCGTCCTGGAGAACGTCGTCCTCGGCGGCGAGAAGCTGCACGGCATCGGATCCGCCGCGCGCAAGAAGATCAAGGAGATCTCCGACGCGTACGGGCTCGGGGTCAGGCCCGACGTGCTCGTCGAGAACCTCGGTGTCGCCGACCGGCAGCGCGTGGAGATCCTCAAGGTCCTCTACCGCGGTGCCCGCATCCTCATCCTCGACGAGCCGACCGCGGTGCTGGTCCCGCAGGAGGTGGACGCGCTCTTCGCGAACCTCCGCGAGCTGAAGGCCGAAGGCCTCACCGTCATCTTCATCTCGCACAAGCTCGGAGAGGTCCTCTCCGTCGCCGACGAGATCACGGTGATCCGGCGGGGCACGACGGTGGGCACGGCCGACCCCGCGAACACCACGACCAAGCAGCTCGCCGAGCTGATGGTCGGCAGCGAGCTCCCATCGCCGGAAACCCGCGAGTCCACGGTGACGGACGTACCGATGCTGCACGTCCGGGGCCTCTCCCTCAGCGAGACGGACCCGGACGGCGTCGTGCGCGACGTCCTGACAGATGTCGGCTTCACCATCCACAAGGGTGAGGTCCTCGGCATCGCCGGCGTCGAGGGCAACGGCCAGACCGAGCTGATCGAGGCGCTCATGGGCATGCGTGCCCCGGACGGCGGGGTCATCACGCTCGACGCGGACGACATCTCCCACGCCCCCACGCGCAAGCGGCGCGAGGGCGGCATCGGCTACATCCCCGAGGACCGCCACCGGCACGGAGTCCTGCTGGACGCCCCGCTGTGGGAGAACCGCATCCTCGGCCACGTCACCGAGAAGCCCAACAGCAAGGGCTGGCTGCTCGACCCGAAGGCCGCCCGCACGGACACCGAGCGGATCGTGCGCGAGTACGACGTCCGGACCCCGGGCATCGAGGTCACGGCCGCCTCCCTCTCCGGCGGTAACCAGCAGAAGCTGATCGTCGGCCGCGAGATGAGCCACGCCCCGAAGCTGCTGATCGCCGCTCACCCGACCCGAGGCGTGGACGTCGGCGCCCAGGCTCAGATCTGGGAGCAGATCCGCGCGGCGCGCCGCGAAGGACTCGCCGTCCTGCTCATCTCGGCGGACCTGGACGAGCTCATCGGGCTCTCCGACACCCTGCGCGTCATGTACCGCGGACAGCTCGTCGCGGACGCAGACCCCGCGACCATCACACCCGAGGAACTGGGCTCGGCCATGACCGGCGCCGCAGCCGGTCACCTCGAGGCAGCACCGGAGGACGAGGCCCGATGAAGAAATTCGACAAGGACCGGCTGATCCTGGGCTTCGCCGGCCCGGCGCTCGCCCTGGTCGTCGCGTTCGTGCTGAGCACCCTCGTGCTGCTCATCTCCAACCGCGACCCGTTCGAGCTGTACCGCCTGCTGTTCGAGCAGGTCTCGTACAGTGACGTGCAGGTCCTGATCATCAACCAGGCCGGTACGTACTACCTCGCCGCCCTCGCGGTCGCGGTCGGCTTCCGGATGAACCTCTTCAACATCGGTGTCGACGGGCAGTACCGTCTCGCGGCGATGATGGCCGCGCTGGTCGGCGCGAGCGTCAGCCTTCCCGGGCCGTTCCAGATTGCCCTCATCGTGATCGTGGCCATGCTGGTCGGCGCGTTCTGGGCCGGTATCGCGGGCATCCTCAAGGTCACACGCGGAGTGAGCGAGGTCGTCGCGACGATCATGCTCAACTCGATCTCGACCGCGCTGATCGCCTGGCTGATCCTGCCGAAGAACTTCGGCGAACAGGCCGCGGGCTCCAACAACCTCACCACGGGCGACATCCCGGAGGCCGGCTGGTTCCCGGGTGTGTCCCTGGGCGCCGACGCCGGTGAGATCTACGGCTTCACCTTCGTCGCCGCGGGCTGCGGTCTCGTCTACTGGCTCGTCCTGAACCGCACCCGGTTCGGCTTCGACCTGCGTGCCACCGGCGCGAGCGAGAGTGCCGCCCAGGCGTCCGGTGTCGACGCCAAGAAGATGATCCTGACCTCGATGCTGATCTCCGGTGCGATCGCCGGCCTCGTCGGCATGCCGACGCTGCTGGGTGACACGCACACCTACAGCCTCGACTTCCCCGTCGGCCTCGGATTCACCGGCATCACCATCGCCCTGCTCGGCCGTAACCACCCGGTGGGCATCGCCCTCAGCGCACTGCTGATCGCGTTCCTGGACAAGGCGTCGTCCCCGCTCGACCAGTTCGGTTTCGAGAAGGAGATCGCCACGATCATCCAGGGCCTGATCGTGATCTCGGTCGTGGTCAGTTATGAACTCGTCCGGCGCTACGGGACGCGTCGCCAGCAGCAGAAGGTCGGCGAGGAACTCGCCGCCGGCCACGCTCTCACCACCGAGAAGGAGGCGGCCCTGTGAGCGCCGAAGCCATCGCCGCACGCGTCGCCCCCCTGCGGGGCGGCGGCCGACGCAAGCTCTCCCTGCCCGTCGTCCTGCTGATCATCGCCGGTGGGCTGGCCCTCGTCTCGCTGGTCCGCCTCATCAGCGGTGCGGACGACGTGACGTCCGTGGGCCAGGTGAGCGGCGCGCTGGAACTCGCCGTCCCGATCGGTCTTGCCGGACTCGGCGGCCTGTGGGCCGAGCGGGCCGGCGTCGTCAACATCGGTCTCGAGGGCATGATGATCCTCGGCACCTGGTTCGGCGCCTGGGCCGGTTACCAGTGGGGCCCCTGGGTCGGTGTCCTGTTCGGCATCCTCGGCGGCGCGCTCGGCGGCCTGCTGCACGCCGTCATCACCGTCACGTTCGGAGTGAACCACATCGTCTCCGGTGTGGCCGTCAACATCCTCGCCGTCGGTGTCACCCGCTACCTGTCGAACTTCACCTTCGCAGAGGAGCCGGGCGGTTCCTCCAAGCAGTCACCGCGACTGGAGGAGATCGACAAGATCACCATTCCAGGCCTGTCGGACTGGATGCAGGACCTGCAGCAACACCACTGGTTCTTCGTCTCCGACCTCGCCGGCGTCATCGGCGGCCTGGTCACCGGCCTGTCGCTGCTGACCGTCGTCGCCCTGCTGCTCATCCCCATCACGTGGTTCGTGCTGTGGCGCACGGCCTTCGGTCTGCGGCTCCGCTCCTGCGGCGAGAGCCCGGTCGCGGCCGAGACCCTCGGCGTCAACGTCTACAAGTACAAGTACGTCGCCGTGACGATCTCGGGCGGTCTGGCCGGACTCGGCGGCGCCTTCCTCTCCCTCGTCGCCACCAGCATCTACCAGGAGGGCCAGACCGGCGGCCGCGGCTACATCGGTCTCGCCGCCATGATCTTCGGTAACTGGATGCCGGGCGGCATGGCCCTGGGCGCCGGGCTGTTCGGCTTCACCGACAGCCTCAAGCTGCGAGGCGGCGCCGAGAACGTCCACGCGATGCTGCTGCTCCTGGCCATCCTGCTGGTGATCGTCGTGTTCTGGCAGCTGTACCGGAAGAAGTACCTGCCCGCGCTGATCTCGGCGGTCGTCTCGGGTCTGCTGTTCACCTGGTACGCACTGACGGACCAGGTCCCGAGCCAGTTCGTCGACGCCGCTCCGTACGTCACCACGCTCCTGGTGCTCGCCCTGTCGGCGCAGCGGCTGCGACCGCCCAAGGCGGACGGCGTGCCGTACCGCAAGGGCGAGGGCAAGTGACCGCCCACGCTCCGGTCGACTGGGAAGTGCTGCGCGAGGCCGCCCGGGACGCCATGTCCCGGGCGTACGCCCCGTACTCGCACTATCCGGTCGGCGTGGCGGCCCTCGTGGACGACGGCCGCATGATCACGGGGTGCAACGTCGAGAACGCCTCGTACGGCATCAGCCTGTGCGCCGAGTGCGGCCTGGTGTCGCAGCTCGCCGCCACGGGCGGCGGCCGGCTGACCCACTTCACCTGTGTGGACGGTGCCGGCGCGGTGCTCGTGCCGTGCGGGCGGTGCCGTCAGCTGCTGTACGAGTTCGGCGGCCCCGAGCTGGTCCTGGAGACCCCCGACGGGTTCCGTACGCTCGACGAGATGCTGCCGCAGGCGTTCGGGCCGCAGCACCTGGGGTAGTGCCCCACACCGTTCCGTTCCTCCGGCGTGCCGGATCGGCCCCGCCGCACCGGCCCGCCGGGGGAGCGGAGCGGCGGAACGTTTCCTCTCTATGCGCGTAGAGTCAACGGGACTCGCGCCTACCCCTCCGGCCGGAAGGACTCCCCTCCCATGGACGCCATCTCCGTCATCCGCACCAAGCGGGACCGGGGCGAGCTCAGCCCCGAGCAGATCGACTGGGTCATCGACGCGTACACGCGCGGCGAGGTCGCCGACGAGCAGATGTCCGCGCTGGCCATGGCGATCCTGCTCAACGGCATGAACCGCACCGAGATCGCCCGCTGGACCGCCGCGATGATCGCCTCCGGCGAGCGCATGGACTTCGGGGCGCTCTCACGCCCCACCACCGACAAGCACTCCACGGGCGGCGTCGGCGACAAGATCACCCTGCCCCTGGCCCCGCTGGTCGCCGCCTGCGGCGCGGCCGTGCCCCAGCTCAGCGGCCGGGGTCTCGGCCACACCGGCGGCACGCTCGACAAGCTGGAGTCCATCCCCGGCTGGCGCGCCCACATCACCAACGCCGAGATGCTCGACGTCCTGGACACCACCGGCGCGGTGATCTGCGCGGCGGGCGACGGCCTCGCCCCCGCCGACAAGAAGCTGTACGCGCTGCGCGACGTCACCGGCACCGTCGAGGCGATCCCGCTCATCGCCAGCTCGATCATGTCCAAGAAGATCGCCGAAGGCACCGGCGCCCTCGTCCTGGACGTCAAGGTCGGCTCCGGCGCCTTCATGAAGACGATCGAGGACGCCCGCGAACTGGCCTCCACCATGGTCGCGCTGGGCACCGACAGCGGCGTACGCACCGTGGCCCTGCTCACGGACATGGCGACCCCGCTCGGTCTCACCGCCGGCAACGCCCTGGAGGTCCGTGAGTCCGTCGAGGTCCTGGCCGGCGGCGGTCCCAGGGACGTCATCGACCTGACCCTGGCGCTCGCCCGCGAGATGCTCGACGCGGCCGGGCTCAAGGACGCCGACCCCGAGAAGGCGCTCGCGGACGGCTCCGCCATGGACGTGTGGCGCCGCATGATCTCCGCCCAGGGCGGCGACCCGGACGCCGAACTCCCGGTCGCGCGCGAGCAGCATGTGATCAGCGCCCCGTCCTCGGGCGTGCTGACGCGGCTGGACGCCTACGACGTCGGTGTCGCCGCCTGGCGCCTCGGTGCGGGCCGCGCGCGCAAGGAGGACCCGGTGCAGGCGGGCGCGGGCGTCGAGATGCACGCCAAGCCCGGTGACACCGTCACCGAGGGCCAGCCGCTGATGACCCTGCACACGGACACCCCCGAGAAGTTCGAGTACGCCCTCAAGGCACTGCCCGGCTCGTACGACATCGCACCGGCCGGCACCCCCTTCACCGCCACGCCGGTGGTGCGGGAACGTATCGCCTGACCTGTGGCTTTCCCTTTCGGGTGAACGGGACCGGTGGACCACCACCGGTCCCGTTCGGCATGCTGGACTCGGTGACGCACCGATAAGAGGAGACCGCCATGGGCGCACTCACCGTCGATCCCGGGCCGGGCCACGGCCAGGACTGGGACGACCTCGTCCGGATCTGGGAGGAGACGGACGCACCCGAGGGCTGCAAGGTGGAGATCATCGAGGGGATCGTCACCGTGTCGCCACCGCCGTCCAAGGACCACAACACCACCGCAGCACTGCTGCAGCGCAGGCTGTACGCCGTCATCCCCGAGGAATGGGAGATCTACCAGACGCTCGGGGTCTCGGTGCCAGGACGCGCGGGCGTCTACATCCCCGACCTCCTCGTCGTGCCGCGCGCGGTGGCGACCGGGCCGGGGAGTCGCGTGCCGGCGGAGGAGGCCCTGCTGGTTGTCGAGATCACCTCGCAGGCCAACGCCAACCACGACCGCGTCAAGAAGGCGCACGGATACGCGAAAGCCGGCGTCGAACTCTTCCTGCTGCTCGATCCCTGGCACTCGGGCCGCCCGACCGCCACGCTCTACGGTGATCCCGACAACGGCACCTACCGCGTCCTCGACGTGGTCGAGTACGGGGGGAAACTCACCCTTCCCGAGCCGTTCAAGCTGGATCTGGACACGGGGATCCTCCCGGTCAGTTGAGGCGCGAGCCTGCCCGCCGATGAGTTTCCGGCATCCCGCCGGTCTCTGTGGTGTGGATGCCATGCCCCCGAACGCCCTCGTCGTCACCGGCCGCGTCACCCGCGCCGACGTGCCGGGACTGTGCGCCGAGCTGGAGGCCCTGCTGACCGGCCGTCCCGACGCCGCGGTGGTCGACTGTGATGTCGGAGGGGTGACGCACGCGGATCTCGCGCTGGTGGAGGCGATAGCCCGGCTGGGGCTCGTCGCCCGCCGGACCGGACGAGCCCGGCTGCGCCTGCGCCACGCCTCCGCCGAACTCGGGGTGCTGCTCGACCTGGTCGGGCTGGCCGACGTGGTGGCACACCTGAGGCCCGACGAGGAGTGACCCGATCACCACAGGCCGCGTGAGCCTCAAGCCTGATCCGCGTCCAGGCGATCGGGGAGCCCGAACAGCGGGAACCAGCGCGGGGTGTCCAGGAAGCAGTGCATCCCGGTGATGGCACCGTCCGAGATGTCGATGACCTGCACGGCCCACGGCACGAACCCCGGTCCCTCCGGATCCGGCTTGTAGTGCGCGAAGGCCGGGGCCCCGTTTGCCTCGGTCGCCACCAGGCGGGAACCCGCGCAGCTCGCGCCGATGCTGAGCATGAAACCCGCGATGTCCTCATGCCCCCGCAGCCACAGGTCGAACGGCGGCATGGTCATCACAGCGTCCTCGTGGAGCAGGGCCGTCAGCGCCGCCATGTCGTACCCCTCGAACGCCGCCACGTAGCGGTCGAGGAGCTTGCGCTGCTCCTCGTCCAGCGGGTTCGCCGTGTCGGGCACGGTGCCCTCCGTGTCCGACAGGGTCGCCCGGGCCCGCTGCAGAGCGCTGTTGACCGAGGCGACCGAGGTGTCGAGCAGCTCCGCGACCTCGCTCGCCTTCCAGGCCAGCACCTCTCGGAGGATCAGCACCGCGCGCTGCTTGGGCGGCAGGTGCTGGAGCGCCGCGACGAACGCGAGGCGCACCGACTCGCGGGCCACGGCGGCCTCGGCCGGGTCGGCCACCGACGGGAGGATGCGCCCGTCGGGCATCGGCTCCAGCCAGGTGTTCTCGGGAAGGGGATTGAGCGCCGCCTGGGCGAGAGGGGTGGGTCCGGTCAGATCCACCGGTCTGGCCCGCTTGTTGCCGGCCTTCAGCATGTCCAGGCAGACGTTCGTCGCGATCCGGTACAGCCAGGAGCGCAACGAGGAACGGCCCTCGAACCTGTCGAAGTTCCGCCAGGCACGCACCAGCGTGTCCTGGACGGCGTCCTCCGCCTCGAAGGCCGAACCGAGCATCCGGTAGCAGTAGCCGGTCAGTTCGACCCGGTGTCCCTCCAGACGGCTGTCCACGTCTGCCGTCGCCGTCAGATCACTCATCGCTCCACCCCTGTTGCGCTGTGACGCCGATCACCCAGCACTGTGGAAGCTACCGCAGGGCACTGGCAACAGGGGCGGGAAGCGAGGAAAGCGCTGCTCAGGTGCCGGGCTTGCGTCCGTAGACGAAGACGTCGTCGCCGTTCTTCAGCAGGTTCCAGTACGCCTTCGCGTCCGCCGGGCGCATGTTGACGCAGCCCGCCGAGCCCGGGTTGTTGTACATGGACTTGGTGACCGAGTGGAACGCCTGGCCGCCGTCGAAGAACTGGGCGTACGGCATGCTGACGTCGTAGAGCGTGGACCAGTGGTCGATGTTGCGCCAGTAGATCTTCTTCGAGCCGGTCCGCGTCTCCGCACCGTTACGGCCCGTCCGCACCGGCACGGGACCGAACTTCAGCTTGGACCCGTCCTGGATCCAGCTCAGCTGCCTGGTCAGGTCGACGCAGGCGATCCGGCCCTTGTTGGTGGGGCAGTTCTTCGCCGCGTTGGGGTTCTTCCCCGCCGCCTTCTGCGCGGTGATCGTCTTCATCGTGCGCCAGGTGACCGGCCCCGCGTAGCCGGCCGCCGGGGTGATTCCCTTCGACGCCTGGAACGACCGGATGGCGGTGCAGTCCGCCGTGGACTGCCGCCCGTCGACGGGCCGCTTCAGATACTTCTCGACCTGCTTCTGGTACGGACCGGCCCCTGCCGAGCAGGACGCCGCCTGCGCGGCCGTCCCGGTGCCCAGGACCAGGGCCGGTGCGGCCACCAGGCCCGCGACCGACAGGACGGCTCCGCGCCGTGCCCGTATGCCGCCCGTCTTCCCCATGATTCCCATGTACGCCTGCTCCCCTTCGCGCCGTCCGCGGTAAGTGACTCCACTTGTTGGACGTACGCCAGGGTGCTGCGGTTGTGGCCGGAAGGTCTCAGTTGTGCATAGGTGCCACGTTTTCGGTCCGGAGACGCTCGCTCCGCGCCGCCCGGGTGCCGTACACGGTGATCGACAGGACGCCGAGGAGCGCCAAGACGCCCAGCGCGACCGTGCCGGCCCAGCCACCGGCGTGGAAGGCGACGGCGCCGAGCGCGCCTCCCACGCTGGAGCCGAGGTAGTACACGGACTGGTAGATCGCCGAGGCCTGCGCGCGGCCGGTGGTCGCCGTACGGCTCACCGACGACGAGGCGACCGCGTGCCCGGCGAAGAAGCCGGCCGTGATCAGGACGAGCCCGGCCAGGACGGCGGCGAGCTGGTCGGCGAGGGTGAGCAGCAGACCCCCGGCCGTCGTGGACAGGGCGAGGTAGAGCGCGCCCCGGCGGCCCAGACGGGCGACCAGCCTGCCGGCGCCGGCGGAGGAGAGCGTACCGACGACGTAGACCAGGAAGATCGACCCGACGACGCCCTGCGGAAGACTGAAGGGCTCGTCGGTGAGCCGGTAGCCGATCACGGTGTAGACCGCGCCGAACACCGTCATGAACAGCGCGCCGATCGCGTACAGCCGTCGCAGCAGGGGGTTGGCGAGGTGGCCGCCGACGGTCTTCGCCAGGGCCCTCGGGTTGAGCGTGGCCGGGGTGAAGTGCCGGGCGGCGGGGACCATGAAGTGGAAGGCCACGGCGCAGGCCAGGGCGAGCAGCCCGATCGCGCCGACCGCCACGCGCCAGCCCCACAGCTGGGTGAGCCAGCCGGAGAGCACGCGGCCGCTCATGCCACCGATGCTGTTGCCCGCGACGAAGAGCCCGATCGCCCCCACCAGTGCCTTGGGCCGTACCTCCTCGGCCAGGTACGCCATCGCGGACGCGGGCAGTCCCGCCAGGGCCGCGCCTTGGACCGCGCGCAGCGCGATCAGCCAGCCGAGCGACGGGGCGAAGGGCACGAGGAGCCCGATCACCACGGCGACCGCCAGCGAACCCGTCATCATCTGCCGCCGCCCGAAGCGCTCGGACAGTGCGCTCAGCGGGAGGACGCACAGGGCCAGCCCGCCAGTGGCCGCGGAGACCGTCCAGCTCGCCTGCTCGGCCGTGGCGTGGAAGGACGCCGACACGGCGGGCAGCAGGGCCTGGGTGGAGTAGAGGAGGGCGAAAGTCGCTATCCCCGCCACGAAGAGGGCGAAGCTCATGCGCCGGTAGCCGGGACCACCGGGTGCGAGGCGGTCCGGCGAGGTCGGTGAGGAGGCGGCGGAAGACGGAACGGCGGCATCCAGCACGATGGCGGACGCCCCGGTACTGGCAGGAGGCATGCGTCGAACGTAGAGCGCGAGGTTTCATGCGTCCAATGCATGAAACCCTCATAATCGTTCCCATGGCGCATCAATACAGCTCACAGCCTCGGCTGTCACCGGGCAGTTACGAAGAAGACATCCGCGCCGTGCTCGCGCCCCGCCTGGCGTACTTCGAGGCGGTGGCCCGGCACGAGCACGTCACGCGCGCCGCGCAGGAGCTCGGCGTCCCCCAGTCGACGCTGTCGCGCGCCATCGTGCGGCTCGAGGAGGACCTGGGCGTCGCCCTGTTCGCCCGGAGCGGCCGCACCGTCTCCCTCACCCCCGCCGGCCGCACCTTCCTCGGATCCGCCGAACGCGCCCTGGCGGAGGTGGAGAAGGCGGCCGACTCGGTGCGTGCCGACGCCGACCCCACGGCGGGCAAGGTCGCCTTCGGTTTCCTGCACACGATGGGTTCCGAGACCGTTCCCGCCCTGCTCCGGGCCTTCCGCGCCGACCACCCCCGGGTCCGCTTCCAGCTGGTGCAGAACTACGGCGAGGCGATGATCGAACGGCTCCGCACGGGCGGACTGGACCTCTGCCTGACCTCACCGGTCCCGGACGAGCCGGACCTCGTCACCTGGCGCCTGGACGAGCAGCGGCTGCGCCTCGTGGTCCCCGACGACCACCGGCTCGCGAGCCGCCGCCGGGTCCGCCTCGCCGAGGCGGCCGACGAAGCGTTCGTCACCCTCGAACCCGGTTACGGGCTGCGGCGGATCACCGACGACCTCTGCGCCGAGGCCGGTTTCACCCCGCGGATCGCCTTCGAGGGTGAGGAGGCCGAGACCCTGCGCGGACTGGTCGCGGCCGGGCTCGGCGTCGCCCTGCTCCCACCACCCGCCGTCGCCAGGCCCGGAGTGGCCGAGCTGACGGTGACCTCGCCGCGCGCGGCCCGGGAGATCGGGGTCGCCTGGCTGGACGGACACCCCGACACGCCGCCGGTGGCCGCCTTCAAACAGTTCCTGCTGTCGCGCCGGGGGAGCCTGCTGCCGGACTGATCCGGCGCGGCGGCGCCCTCACTGCCGTGACGACCGCCCGAACCCCGCCGCGAGCGGCATCCGCAGGCCCAGCGGCGGGGGAGCGGCGAAGGCGTCGGCGACCGGGCGGGCGTACGACCGGGCGAACAGCGAACCCCGTACGAAGTCCGCGGCCAGGGCCATCACCTCCGACCGGTGCTGGCGCAGGGCGTGTCCGTCCGAGTGGACCTCGAACCGACAGGTGTCCCGGTTGGCCTTCTTGGCCCGCTCGGCCAGCCGGTAGGAGAGCTCGGGATCCGACCGGGCGTCGTTCGTGCCGTGCACGATCAGCACCCGGCGTCCCGCCAGGTGCCTGACCGGCTCGGGCCCGTTCCCGGGGCCGTCCGGGAGCCAGGGTGCCATCGCCAGCACGGAGTTGACCGCGGTGTGCCCCGCGGCCCGCAGGGCGGCCCGGCCGCCCGTCCCGTGCCCGGCGAGGCAGACGGGGACGTCGCCGTAGCGGCGTACGACCTCGTCCGCCGCCCACTGTGCGTCGGCCACCGGATCGGCCCCGGCGTTCCAGCCGCGGCTGCGGTAGCGCACGACGTGCACCGTGAGTCCGTCCTCCCGCCCCGCCCCGGCCAGGGTCCGGGCCAGCGGCAGCTGGGCCGCGTACGACAGCGGGGAAGGGCGACGCCGGGATTCGGTCTCGCCGTCGGGGAGCAGCAGGACCACTCCGCTGACCTCGGGTGTTGCTCCGGCCGTGTGAACGGCCCGTCCCAGCCTGGCGGAGGGCAGGGGAAGCGCGCGCTGTGCCATGACAGAACAGTGTCAGAAGGGCGGGTGTATCCGACCCGGCCCCGCGGTCACTGTTACGCATCGGCACTCGGAAATCTACGCGCGTAGGCGTTAGAGTGCCCGAATGACGAGCCAGACCCGGAATGTCCCCGGCCCCGAACAGATCCGCCGCGCGCCCAAGGTGCTGCTCCACGACCATCTCGACGGCGGCCTCCGCCCCGGCACGATCATCGAACTGGCGCTGGCCCAGAGTTACGACGCACTCCCCGAGACCGAGCCCGACAAGCTGGGTGTCTGGTTCCGCGAGGCGGCCGACTCAGGTTCGCTGGAGCGCTACCTGGAGACCTTCGCACACACCTGTGCCGTCATGCAGACCCGTGACGCACTGTTCCGGGTGGCCGCGGAGTGTGCGGAGGACCTCGCGGAGGACGGAGTCGTCTACGCCGAGGTGCGGTACGCCCCCGAGCAGCACCTCACGGCGGGCCTGACCCTGGAAGAGGTCGTCGAGGCGGTCAACGACGGCTTCCGCGAGGGCGAGCGCAGGGCCCGCGAGAGCGGCCACCGCATCCGCGTGGGCGCGCTGCTCACCGCCATGCGGCACGCCGCGCGCGCACTGGAGATCGCCGAACTCGCCAACCGCTACCGCGACCTGGGTGTCGTCGGCTTCGACATCGCCGGCGCCGAGGCGGGCTTCCCGCCCACCCGGCACCTGGACGCGTTCGAGTACCTCAAGCGCGAGAACAACCACTTCACCATCCACGCGGGCGAGGCCTTCGGGCTGCCGTCCATCTGGCAGGCCCTGCAGTGGTGCGGCGCGGACCGGCTCGGCCACGGTGTGCGGATCATCGACGACATCGAGATCGCCGACGACGGCAGCGTGACCCTGGGGCGCCTCGCCTCCTACGTGCGAGACAAGCGCATCCCGCTGGAGCTCTGCCCGACCTCGAACCTGCAGACGGGCGCGGCCGCCTCGTACGCCGAGCACCCGATCGGACTGCTGCGGAAGCTGCATTTCCGTGCCACCGTGAATACGGACAACCGGCTGATGAGCGGTACGAGCATGAGTCAGGAATTCGAGCGACTGATCGAGACATTCGGATACACGCTCGACGACATGCAGTGGTTCACAGTCAATGCGATGAAATCAGCGTTCATTCCTTTCGATGAACGTCTGGCGATGATCAACGACGTCGTGAAGCCTGGTTACGCGGAGCTGAAGTCCGAATGGCTCTTCCAGCAGACGGCTGTCACCAGCGGTTCTTCGTCCTTCGCCGGCTGACCGAGGCAAAAGGGGAACGGCCGGGAGAATCGGGTCCCGGCCGTTTTCCGTGTTCCGGCATGTTTGCGGTAGGGGTACCGGGCTGACTACCTTGCAGAGCCGCTCACATCCCCTTCCCAAGGATGAATTCCACATGAAGAAGTCTGCTGTCAGGACCCTCGGTGTCGCCGCTCTCGGTGCCGCTTTCGCGGCCGCCGGTGCGGGCAGCGCCTCCGCCGTCGCCGTGCCCCTCGACGCCGCGGCCGGTGCGCTGCCCGCCGGCATCGCGCTCGACTCCGTGACCGACGCCCTGCCCGCCGTGCAGAAGGCGGCCGGCGGACTTCTCGACCAGCAGCAGCAGCGCGGCAGCGGCAAGAACCTGTCTGCCCCCGGCACGAACCTGCTCGGCGGTCTGCCCGCCGGCGGCCTGACCGGCGTCCTGCCGATCGGCCGCTGAACCAGCCGTACACGCATGTGGGGCGCACACCCGGGTCAGGGTGTGCGCCCCACATGTCCTTTCCCCGTGGTCCCGCAGGTCACCACGCTGTCGCGGCCGGGGACTTCTCCGACGGGAGCAGTACCCACAGGGCCAGGTAGAGCAGGAACTGAGGCCCGGGGAGCAGGCACGAGACCAGGAAGATGACACGCATCGTCCCCGCGGAGGTGCCGAAGCGCCGTGCCAGCGCTGCGCACACTCCACCGATCATGCGTCCTTCAACGGGGCGGACAAGTGCGGCCATGGTGGGCTCCTTCGTCAACCGTTCGGGGAGCTGCACCGTCGCGCTCCCGGTACCTCCATAGTGACTCCGCGAAGGGGTGCAGGGCGTCGCTCTACGGGGCGACCCCGACCCCGGTAATCGTCGGGGTCGATCCCTGAGGAGCCTCGCTCCGGAACGTCCGGGTGCCGTTCCCCATCCGGGAGAGGTCGCCGGCGCCCGCCCGGTTGCCCCGGCGCAGCCGGGCCCGGCACAGCGGGACGACCAGCAGATGGGCCAGCGCGACCCCGACGGTGTTCAGCAGCAGTGAGTCGACGTCGACGACCTGACCGGGCACTCCCGTCTGCCCCAGCTCGATCGCCATCGAGATCAGGGCACCGGCGGCGACGGTACGGGCCAGCGAGGCCCAGGGGGACACCAGCAGCCGGCCGCCCGCCATCGGCAGCAGCACGCCCAGCGGCGCCAGCAGCAGCAGTCCCTTGCCGATGCGGCGTGCGGCCTCCGCCGGGCCCATGGCCAGATCCGCCTTGATCCCGTCGAACGGCTGCAGGTTCGCCGCCGTCACCCAGGGCACGTCCAGCGGGCGCAGTGTCAGCCAGCCGACGAACAGGAGGTGCGCGAGGAGGAGGACTACCCCCGCCGCGCGGAAGCGGATGACGGCCCGGCCGTCCGAACTGTGACGCACGTACACCGAGACGCCACGATCGGCAGGATCGGTTCCGCCCCCGTCGGGGAAGGCTCTGTGACGGGTACCACGACCGGCCGGGCACCACGGGCGGAGAGGCCTCAAGGAAGCTCTACCGCACCCAGCGTGGGCACCTCCGCGGGGCGGGCCTTCGTCTCCGACGTGCACAGATAGCCCCGCGGGGCGTAGTTCCCCGGCCCTCCGAGCAGCACCGAGCCGTTCGAGCCGATGCCGTCGCTCTCCGTGAACGTGCAGACCACCTGGGCGAGTGCCTCCGCGGGGAGGTCCTCCGGCTGCTCGCTGAGGCGCAGAGTGCCCTTCGGGTCACCCTGGCGGGCATCGGCGGCCCGCAGCCCCACCGGTACGTCGCTGGAGAAGCCGGCCCGCCGCTCGTCGGCCGAAGGCTCGCGCTCCAGCTCGTCCAGCAGCGCCTGGGCGACCATGAGCCGGTCGGACCGTGACTCGTCGAGTTCGGCCGTGCGCTCCACCGTCGCGAGCTGAGAGGCGCAGATGAGGTGGATCCTCACCGAGACGCTCCCCGGCGGAGGGGGCAGGGTGGCATCGGACGCAGCGGTACGGCACGGCATCCGCGACGGCGCCGCGCCCGCGTCGACCGGCACCGAGGTGCTCCGGATCCCGCAGCCCGAGGCCAGTGCCGCGCACGCCGCGACGACGGCCAGTGCTGCTGCGGCCCGGCGCCGGCCGCCCCTCGGACGGCCCCTTCGCGGTGCACCGTACGCCCGCTCGCTGCGCGTCACTTCGCGTCGCCCTTCTCGTCCCGGTCGTCGTCGCCCGGCATGCCGGTCAGCCCCTCGGCGTCACGCGGGAGCCGCAGCACGAACATCGCGCCCTCACCGTCCGGGAGGTTCGAGGCCGTGATGTCACCGCCGTGGATGTGCGCGTTCTCCAGCGCGATGGACAGGCCGAGACCGCTGCCCTCGGAGCGCGGCCTGGAGGCACTCGCCTTGTAGAAGCGGTCGAACACGTGGGGCAGGACCTCCTCGGGGATGCCCGGGCCGTGGTCGCGCACCTCGATGACGAGATCGTCGTCGTCGGTCCGTACCGACACCCGCACCGGCGAACCGCCGTGCTTGAGGGCGTTGCCGATCAGGTTCGCCAGGATCACGTCGAGCCGCCGCGGATCGAGCCGCACCATGATGCCGCGCTCCGCGTCCAGGTCGACCGCGTCCAGCCAGGCGCGGGCGTCGATGCAGGCGGTCACCTGGTCCGCGACGTCGACGGTGTCCAGGACGAGGCGGGCCGTACCCGCGTCGAAGCGGGTGACCTCCATGAGGTTCTCGACCAGGTCGTTCAGCCGCCGGGTCTCGCTCACCACCAGGTGCACGGCCGGGGCGATCATCGGGTCGAGACTGTCCGCCTCGTCCTCCAGCACCTCGGCGACCGCCGTGATCGCGGTCAGGGGAGTTCGCAGCTCGTGCGACATGTCGGCGACGAACCTGCGGCTCGACTCCTCCCGCGCGCTCATGTCGGCGACCTTCTTCTCCAGGGAACTCGCAGCCTTGTTGAACGTGTGGGAGAGATCAGCGAGTTCGTCCGTTCCGGAGACCGCGAGACGGGTGTCGAGCTTCCCCTCGCCGAGCTTGCGGGCCGCGTCGCCGAGCCGCTGCACCGGTCGCAGCACCGTCGTCGCGGCCGCCTGGGCGAGGAGTGCCGATCCGACGAGGGCCAGCGCCGTGGCGATGCCCAGCGACCAGGCGAGCGAACTCAGGTCCTCGCGCTCCTGGTCGAGCGACTTCAGCATGTAGCCGGCCGGACCACCACCGATGATCTTCGTGCCGGCCACCAGGTAGGGCGTGCCGCCCATCGTCGTGCGCTGCCAGAACAGGTGGTACTCAAAGGTGTTGCTCGACGTCAGCGGCTGCTTCTTGTTCACCTGCTTCTGCAGCGACGCGGGCACGTCGACCTTGGTGAACGAGTCGATGTCGGACGACCCGGTGACGGGCTTGCCGTCACGCGTGCCGACCAGCAGTACTTGGTAGCCGGGGCCGCTGCTCGCCATCTGCTCGGCGGCGTCCCGAAGGTCCGTCGACGAAGGCTCCAGTGGCAGCGAGGCGGCCTTGTTCTGCATCTGGCGGCGGAAGTCGCCCAGCGCCGAGTCCTGGGTGCGCGTCAGCACGGCCTCACGGTTGAGCCAGTACGCGATGCCCGAGGCGGACACCGCGGCCGTCAGGGCCACCAGCGCGAACACGATCAGCAGCCGCAGCCTCAGGCTGGTCCAGCGAAGACCCGCGAGTACGGAACGCTTCGCGGGATCGCTCACTGAGGCGAGTCCAGCCGGTAGCCGACGCCGCGCACGGTACGGATCAGCGTCGGCGAGGAGGGCACGTCCTCCACCTTCGCCCGCAGCCGCTGCACGCAGGCGTCCACCAGCCGCGAGTCACCGAGGTAGTCGTGTTCCCACACCAGACGCAGCAACTGCTGCCGCGAAAGGGCCTGTCCGGGCCTGCGGCTCAGTTCGAGCAGGAGACGCAGCTCGGTCGGCGTGAGCTGCAGGTCCTCCCCGTTCTTGGTGACGGTCATCGCCGAACGGTCGATGACGACACTCCCGAACGTCGCCGAGTCGGTCGACTCCCTCTCGCCGCGCCGCAGAACCGCACGGATACGGGCGTCGAGCACCCGGCCCTGCACGGGTTTCACCACGTAGTCGTCCGCGCCGGACTCCAGTCCCACCACGACGTCGATGTCGTCGCTGCGCGCGGTCAGCAGAATGATCGGCAGCTGGTCGGTGCGCCGGATGCGCCGGCAGACCTCGAAACCGTCGATCCCGGGCAGCATCACGTCCAGCACGACCAGGTCCGGCCGCTGCTCCCGGAGCAGCTCCAGGCCGTCCTCTCCCGTCGCCGCGGTGGCCACACGGTGGCCCTGGCGAGACAGCGAGAGTTCGAGGGCCGTGCGGATGGCGTCGTCGTCCTCGATCAGCAACAGGAAAGGCACGGGGGCCATTCTGGCCCATGGTGCTGCCACCTTTCGACAATCCCCCCTACTTGATCCCCGGCTCGATCCCCGGCGCGGGTGCCCGGCCCGCCCTGTGACAGCCCTGTGACAGTCGGGGGACAGCGCCATGAAACTGCCCCGGCAAGCTCAATGGCACACGGAACGAACGGACTCCACCGATGGGGGGCGCCAGATGAACGCACTGCACAGCACCACCTCAAGCGCAGTTGTCACACGCCTCCACGACGTCGGGAGGAGCCCGGAGAAGTCCGGCACCGGAGCGCGTGGGTGTTTCCGGGGTGCCGGTCGTCAGCACTCGTCGTACCTGACGATGGTTGACGCGTCCACGGGGGAAAACGGGGGAAAAGCGTACGGGGAGGGCTCGGGGGAGCGGAAGGTCCCGGCGCAGGCCGAGAGCGCCGAGGTGGCGTTCACCGCCTACGTCCAGGAGCGCCGTGCCTCCCTGTACGCGACCGCCTACCACCTGACCGGCGACCGGTTCGAGGCCGAGGACCTGCTGCAGAGCGCCCTCTTCTCGACGTACCGGGCGTGGGACAGGATCAGCGACAAGGCGGCGGTCGGCGGATACCTCCGCCGGACCATGACCAACCTGCACATCAGCGCATGGCGCAGGCGAAAGCTGAACGAGTACCCGACCGAGGAGCTGCCGGAGACGGTCGGCGACACGGACGCGATGCGGGGCACGGAACTGCGTGCGGTGCTCTGGCAGGCGCTGGCGCGGCTGCCCGAACTCCAGCGCACGATGCTGGTCCTGCGCTACTACGAGGGCCGCACGGACCCGGAGATCGCGTCCATACTCGGCATCAGTGTCGGCACGGTGAAGTCGAGCATCTGGCGGTCGCTCCGCCGGCTGCGCGAGGACGACGTCCTCAGCTTCGGCCGTGACGAGGAGGAGTCCTTCGGCGAGCTGGTGGCCTGAGGTCTACGGGGGAACGGGGGAGAACGCCGCCGCTTCGGGGGAAGCGGCGGTACGGGGGTGACACGCAGCGGGGGCGGACAGGCCGGGGGGTCCTGTCCGCCCCCGCTGTTTCGTCGCGCGACGGCCACGACGGCCCGGGTCCGGGCGGTCACGGCCTCAGTTCGGTACCCGGCTCCGGGGAGCGAGACAGCGGCCCGCCGCGGCGGCGGCCAGGCGGCCCAGCGCCTCCTGCTTGGCGCAGGGATACGCGCCCAGCGCGGCCTGGCGGGCCACGATGTGCCGCTCGGCCCGCATCAGCCGCCACCCGCGCCGCAGCAGGAACGGCACGGACTTCCGCCCTTCCCGCAGATCCCGCAGCAGACGCCGGCGGAACGTCGTGGACGGCCGCCCGCGCAGGCACAGGGCGTCGGCCAGTATGCCGAGCTCCTGGCAGCGCTCCACTATGTCCGCCGCGAAGATGCCCTCGGCGACGAACAGGGGCGTGCGTTCGATGTCGAGCGTCTCGCGGCCGACCCGCGCGCTCGTGGCGATGTCGTACAGCGGGACGTCCGTACGCCCCGTGCGGCACAGCTCGGCGACGGCCGCGACCGCACCGTCCGCGTCCCAGGACAGCGCCGAGTCCCAGTCGATGTCGGTACTACCGGTGACCCGGGGCAGTGTCGGGTCGTTTCCCTCCTTGTAGAAGTCGTCCAGGCGCAGCACGGGCAGACCGCTGCGGGCAGCGAGGGACGACTTGCCGGAGCCGGAAGGACCGGCGAGCAGCACGACGCGAGTGGGGATCGGTTGGGAACTCACAGAACAGAAGTGTGAGGCATTGACCCGCGTAGGGGATCCCCCGGAGGTCCTGTTGGTATCGAGCATCACACCTCAACTACTCTGCGCGCACGGATGATTACTCAACACGTCCCGATCAGGTGGGAAAACATGGCACGTCACGCACTGTCCAAGCCCCCCCGCCGCGCACTGCTGCGCGCCGGTCTGACCCTCACCGCACTGGGTGCGGCACTCGGTGCGGGAGGCACGGCGGCCCAGGCCGCCGTCCTGCCCGCCACACCCGCCACCGGTGCGGACTCCGCGGACAGCACCCTGGGGGCGGTCGGCGAGGCGGCGTCGCCCGCACTGACCAGCGCCCTCGGCTACGGACTCGCGGGGGCCGTCAAGCCCGTCACGGACCTGCAGCTGGATCCGCTCGCCGGGACGGGGGTGGATCCGCTGGACAACGCGGTGGGTACCCAGATCGCCGACTTCAAGCCGGTGACCACAGCCCTCGTCACAGACCCGCTGACCAGCGGGGCCGCTCTGGGCGACCTGCCCGTGATCGGCGAGGTGACCGGTCTGATCACCGGCTGAATCGACCGCGGACGCGCGTACGGGGCCGCTCGGGGCGGCCCCGCACGCGCGTCCGGCGGCTCAGTACGAGGAGCCGGAGGCCCCCAGGGCGCCCGTCGGGTGCCAGACCGTCTTGGTCTCCAGGAAGGCCGTCAGGCGGTGCGTGCCCGGGTCGGCCGACCAGTCCGCCCCGTCCACAGCCTGTGGACGGTTGCGCACGACGCGCTTCAGGTTGTCCGCGGCCGCGATCTCCAGTTCCGTCGCCAGTTCGGCGTCGGCGCCGGTGAGGTCGATGGCGTTGACGTCCTGGTGGGAGGCCAGCGGGGCCGCGAGCTCGGCCGTCCTCCCCGACAGGATGTTCACCACGCCGCCCGGCAGGTCGGAGGTGGCCAGTACCTCGCCCAGCGAGAGCGCGGGAAGGGGTGCGTCCGCCGAGGCGACGACGACCGCGGTGTTGCCGGTCGCGATCACCGGGGCGATCACCGAGACCAGGCCGAGGAAGGACGACTCCTGCGGCGCCAGGACCGCCACCACGCCCGTCGGCTCCGGGGTGGAGAGGTTGAAGAACGGGCCCGCCACCGGGTTCGCCCCGCCCACGATCTGGCCGATCTTGTCGGTCCAGCCCGCATACCAGACCCAGCGGTCGACCGCCGCGTCGACGACGGCCGCGGCCTTGGACTTCGACAGCCCCTCCGCGTCCGCGACCTCGCGCACGAACTGGTCCCGGCGCCCCTCCAGCATCTCCGCGACGCGGTAGAGGACCTGGCCGCGGTTGTACGCCGTCGCGCCCGACCAGCCGCCGAACGCCTTGCGCGCGGCGACGACCGCGTCACGGGCGTCCTTGCGGGACGACAGCGGGGCGTTGGCCAGCCACTTGCCCTTGCCCGCTGCGGCAGTGGCTGATTTCTTCGCGGTCACCTCGTACACCCGGCCGCTCTCGGAGCGGGGGAACTTGCCCCCGACGTACAGCTTGTAGGTCTTGAAGACGCTCAGTCGCCCGTCAGACATCGAGGTAGGCCTCCAGACCGTGGCGGCCGCCTTCGCGGCCGAAGCCCGACTCCTTGTATCCGCCGAACGGCGAGGTCGGGTCGAACTTGTTGAACGTGTTGGCCCAGACGACGCCCGCGCGGAGCTTGTTCGCCACCGCGAGGATGCGGGAGCCCTTCTCCGTCCAGATGCCTGCCGAGAGGCCGTACTGACTGTTGTTCGCCTTGGCGACCGCCTCGTCCGGGGTCCGGAACGAGAGGACGGACAGCACCGGGCCGAAGATCTCGTCACGGGCCACCGTGTGCGCCTGGGTGACGTTGGTGAAGAGGGTCGGGGCGAACCAGTAACCCGACGACGGGAGGTCGCAGGGGGCCGACCAGCGCTCCGCGCCCTCCGCCTCGCCGGTCTCCACCAGGGCGGTGATCCGGGCGAGCTGCTCGGCGGAGTTGATCGCGCCGATGTCGGTGTTCTTGTCCAGCGGATCGCCGAGCCGCAGCGTGGACAGCCTGCGCTTCAGGGCGTCCAGCACCTCGTCCTGGACCGACTCCTGGACCAGCAGCCGCGATCCCGCGCAGCAGACCTGGCCCTGGTTGAAGAAGATCCCGGTGACGATGCCCTCGACCGCCTGGTCGACCGGTGCGTCGTCGAAGACGATGTTCGCGCCCTTGCCGCCCAGTTCGAGCGTGGCCTTCTTGTCCGTGCCGGCGATCTGCCGGGCGATCGCCTTGCCGACCGCGGTCGAGCCGGTGAAGGCGACCTTGTTCACGTCGGGGTGCGAGACGAGTGCCTCGCCCGCGTCGCCGTAACCCGTCAGGATGTTGACGACACCCTTGGGCAGGCCGGCCTGGCGGCAGATGTCCGCGAAGAACAGGGCGGAGAGCGGAGTCGTCTCGGCGGGCTTCAGCACCACGGTGTTGCCGGTGGCGAGCGCCGGGGCGATCTTCCAGGCCAGCATCAGCAGCGGGAAGTTCCACGGGATGATCTGGCCGGCCACCCCGAGCGGACGGGGGTTCGCCCCGTAGCCCGCGTGGTCCAGCTTGTCGGCCCAGCCCGCGTAGTAGAAGAAGTGAGCGGCGACCAGCGGGAGGTCCGCGTCGCGGGTCTCCTTGATCGGCTTGCCGTTGTCCAGGGTCTCCAGGACGGCGAGCTCCCGGGAGCGCTCCTGGATGATCCTGGCGATCCGGAAGAGGTACTTGGCGCGCTCGGAGCCGGGCAGGGCCGACCACTTCTCGAACGCCTTGCGTGCGGCCTTCACGGCCCGGTCCACGTCCTCGGAGCCGGCCCGTGCGACCTCGGAGAGCACCTCCTCGGACGAGGGGCTGACCGTCTTGAAGACCTTGCCGTCGGCGGCCTCGGTGAACTCGCCGTCGATGAACAGGCCGTACGAGGGGGCGATGTCGACGACGGAGCGGGACTCCGGAGCCGGCGCGTATTCGAATGCAGATGCCATGGGGATCAGTCCACCGTCACGTAATCGGGGCCGGAGTAACGGCCGGTGCTGAGCTTCTGGCGCTGCATCAGCAGGTCGTTCAGCAGGCTGGAGGCGCCGAAGCGGAACCAGTGGTTGTCCAGCCAGTCCTCGCCCGCGGTCTCGTTCACCAGGACCAGGAACTTGATGGCGTCCTTGGTGGTGCGGATGCCGCCGGCGGGCTTCACGCCGATCTGCACACCCGTCTGCTGCCGGAAGTCGCGCACGGCCTCCAGCATCAGCAGGGTGTTCGCCGGCGTCGCGTTCGTGGCGACCTTGCCGGTCGACGTCTTGATGAAGTCCGCCCCCGCCAGCATCCCGAGCCAGGAGGCGCGCCGGATGTTGTCGTACGTCGACAGCTCGCCGGTCTCGAAGATCACCTTGAGCCGCGCCGAGCCGCACTCGGCCTTCACGGCGACGATCTCCTCGTACACCTTGAGGTAACGGCCGGAGAGGAAGGCCCCCCGGTCGATCACCATGTCGATCTCGTCGGCCCCGGCCGCCACGGCGTCGCGGACGTCCGCGAGCTTGACGTCGAGCGCGGCGCGGCCGGCGGGGAAGGCCGTCGCCACGGAGGCCACCTTCACCCCGGAGCCCGCCAGCGCCGCGACGGCGGTCGCCGCCATGTCGGGATAGACGCAGACCGCGGCGGTGCGCGGGGTCGTGCGGTCGGTGGGGTCGGGGTTGACGGCCTTGGCGGCGAGAGCCCGGACCTTGCCCGGGGTGTCCGCGCCTTCCAGCGTCGTCAGGTCGATCATCGAGATGGCGAGATCGATCGCGTACGCCTTGGCGGTCGTCTTGATCGATCGTGTGCCGAGGGACGCGGCGCGCGCTTCGAGGCCGACGGTGTCGACGCCGGGCAGCCCGTGCAGGAAGCGGCGCAGCGCACTGTCGGACGCCGTCGCGTCGGCGAATGCTGGAGCAGTGGTGGGCATGGTCACCACACCAGCATATCTACGCGCGTAGCAACATGTACAGGCCCGTTCTCCTTCCGGTCCTCCCGCGACCTCCGCGAGGCCGGGCCGCACCTGCTCCGCCACTTCAGGCAGAATCGGGAGCATGACGAGTCCCACACCCTCCGCCGAGCCCGCCCACGCCGACCGGACCTACCGGTCGGGTGCCGGCATCGTCAGCGGCGTGCTGCTGATCCTGCTGGTCGGCTGGATCGGCGGGGACGCGGTGTTCCGGGGCACGGGGCGGGTGCCCTGGCTGTCACTGGCCGCCCTGCTGACCGTGGTCCCGCTGATCGTCGCGTTCACCCTGAGGCCTGCGGTCTTCGCCGACGTCGAGCGGATCCGCATCCGCAACCCGTTCCGCACGATCGTGGTGCCGTGGGCCGACGTCTCCACGGTACGCGCCACGTACTCCAGCGAGATCTTCACCCACGGCGGTGACAAGTATCAGTTGTGGGCGGTCCCGGTCTCGCTGCGCGAGCGCAAGCGGGCGTCCAGGAAGGCCGTCCAGCGGGCGCACGACGATCCCTACGGCCGCACGTCCGCGCACGCCGACGTCCGCGACTCCCAGGCGCTTACGGCCGCCGCGGATCAGACGGTGGGCGACCTGCGGGAGCTCGCCGAGCGCGCCGCCGCCCGCACCGAGAAGGCCACGACGACCGCCTCGGTGCGCTGGGCCTACGAGGTGATCGCCCCGGCCGCCGTGGGTCTGGTGGCGCTCGTGGTCCTGTTCGCCGTCAGCTGACGGGGGAGCGGGGCGTCGGGCCCGCGCGCGTGCCCACCGGTCACGCCGCCTTCGCCTCCCCTGTGCGGCCCGCTCAGATGCCGGCCGCGGCTGCCAGGTCGCGCTTGACGGCGGCGAGGAGTCCGGCGCCCTTCGCGGCCGCCCCGGGCAGCTCGTCGGCCGATGCGACCGGGACGACGACCTCCAGGTAGCACTTGAGCTTGGGCTCGGTGCCGCTCGGGCGGACGATGACCCGGGCGCCCGTCAGGTGGTAGCGCAGGCCGTCGGTGGGCGGCAGCGCGCCGGTGCCCAGGGAGAGGTCCTCGGCCGAGGTGACGGGCAGGCCGGCCAGTTCGGCCGGCGGGTTCTCGCGCAGGCGCCGCATGGCGTCGGCGATGACCGACAGGTCCTCGACCCGGACGGACAGCTGGTCCGTCGCGTGCAGCCCGTGCTCGACGGCCAGGTCGTCCAGCAGGTCCAGGAGGGTGCGGCCCTTCTCCTTGAGCGCGGAGGCCAGCTCCGCGATCAGCAGGGCGGCCGTGATGCCGTCCTTGTCGCGCACCCCGTCCGGGTCGACGCAGTAACCGAGCGCCTCCTCGTAGCCGTACCTCAGCCCGTCGACGCGCGCGATCCACTTGAAGCCCGTCAGCGTCTCCTCGTAGCCGAGGCCGGCCTTCTCGGCGATACGCCCCAGCAGTGACGAGGAGACGATCGACTCGGCGAACACGCCCGTGACGCCCCGCTCGACGAGGTGCGCGGCGAGCAGCGCGCCGACCTCGTCGCCCCGCAGCATCCGCCAGCCGCCCTCGACGGCGGGGTCGGGTACGGCGACGGCGCAGCGGTCGGCGTCCGGGTCGTTGGCGATGACGATGTCCGGCCGGGCCGCGCGTGCGGTCGCGAAGGCCAGGTCCATGGCCCCCGGCTCCTCCGGGTTGGGGAAGGCGACGGTGGGGAACGCCGGGTCGGGCTCGGCCTGTTCGGCGACCAGCACCGGCTCGGGGAACCCGGCCCGTGCGAAGGCCGCGGTCAGGACGGACGTGCCGACGCCGTGCATGGCGGTGTAGACGGTCCGGGCGGTCCGGGGTGAGCCGGGGCTGAGGACGGCGTCCGTACGGGCGAGGTAGGCGGCCAGGACCTCTTCGCCGAGGGTCTCCCAGCCGGACTCGGGACGCGGCACACGCTCGAGCGGGCCGACCGCCTCGATCGCGGCGGCGATCTCCGCGTCGGCCGGAGGCACGATCTGCGAGCCGTCACCCAGGTAGACCTTGTAGCCGTTGTCGCGCGGCGGGTTGTGGCTGGCAGTGACCTCCACGCCGGCGACCGCCCCGAGGTGCCGTATGGCGAACGCCAGGACGGGTGTGGGCAGCGGGCGGGGGAGCACCGCCGCGCGCAGCCCCGCTCCGGTCATCACGGCCGCGGTGTCGCGGGCGAAGTCGGCCGACTTGTACCGGGCGTCGTAACCGATGACGACGAGCCCGCCGGCCTGTCCCTGCGCCCGCAGGTAGGCGGCCAGACCCGCGGCGGCACGGATGACGACGGAGCGGTTCATGCGCATCGGCCCGGCGCCGATCTCGCCCCGCAGGCCCGCCGTGCCGAACTGGAGCGTGCCGGCGAAGCGGTCGGCGAGCTCGGTGAGGTCACCGGCGTCGATGAGCCCGGCGAGCTCCGCGCGGGTCTCGGGGTCCGGGTCCTCGGCGAGCCAGGTCCTGGCCCGCGTGATGAGGTCCTGCTGCACGGTGTCCGCCTTTCTGCGGTGCGGTTGTGTGGGGCGGGGAGGGTCGGCTGTCGCGCGGGGCGGTCACCCCGCCGGCCCCTTCCGTGACCGGTGCTCCGGTCGAGGGGCCCCGGACCGCCGCGCCCCGATCGCCGGAGCGGCCGATGATGCCGGGCCCGGACGACGCGAGACGCCGGCCGAGGCCGATTCCGCCGGGTCGCGGGGTGATCAGATGCGGTCGAGTACCCGGGCCAGCAGGGCGCCCATCCGGGTGGCGGAGTCGCGGCCGGCCTGGAGGACCTCCTCGTGGTTGAGGGGCTCGCCGCTCAGGCCCGCGGCCAGGTTCGTGACCAGGGAGATGCCCAGCACCTCGGCACCGGCCTCACGCGCCGCGATGGCCTCCAGGACCGTCGACATGCCGACGAGGTCGCCGCCCATGACCCGGACCATGCCGATCTCGGCCGGGGTCTCGTAGTGCGGGCCGGGGAACTGTACGTACACGCCCTCCTCGAGCGTGTCGTCGATCTCCTTGCACAGGGCGCGCAGCCGCGGCGAGTACAGGTCGGTCAGGTCGACGAAGTTCGCGCCCACGATCGGCGAGGCCGACGTGAGGTTGATGTGGTCGCTGATGAGGACCGGCTGGCCGGGGCGCATGCCCTCGCGCAGCCCGCCGCAGCCGTTGGTCAGGACGATCGTCCCGCAGCCCGCCGCGACGGCCGTGCGCACGCCGTGCGCCACGGCCGCGACGCCGCGGCCCTCGTAGTAGTGCGTGCGGCCGAGGAAGACCAGGACGCGCTTCTCGCCGATCCGGTACGAGCGGATCGTGCCACCGTGCCCCTCCACGGCCGGGGCCGGGAAGCCGGGCAGCGCGGTGACGGGGAACTCGGCCTCCGGGGCGCCGAGCGCCTCGCCGGCGGGGGCCCACCCGGAGCCCATCACGAGAGCGACGTCGTGGGTCTCGACGCCGGTCAGCTCGCGCAGGCGGGCGGCGGCGTCGGCGGCGGCGGCGAGGGGGTCGCCCTGGATGTGGTCCGGAATAACAGATACGTTCACGCGGATGAGGGTAACCGCTGATTCCCTACGCGCGTAGATGTGCTCGTTGAGAGTCTGGCCGGACCTCTTCGTATTCTCGTACAGAAACTGTGGCGGGCCCAGGTTCAGCAGGGGTGCTTGCGCACGTTCATCACGTAGTCGTGCGGTGCTCCGGCGGACTCGGCGGCATCCGCCACCTCGCCCAGGTACCTGGCGGAGGGCAGCCCGCCCTCGTAACCGTTCAGCACGTACATCCAGGCGGGCTCGTCGCCGTCCAGCGTGTGGACGCGCACGCGCATGCGCCGGTAGACGTCGAGGCCGACGCCCTCCCAGCGGTCCATGGAGTCCTCGTCCATGGGTGCCAGGTCGTACAGCGCCACGAAGACCTGGGAGCGGGGGGCCTCCACCACCGTGGCCAGCGCGCCCTCCCAGCCCATCTGCTCTCCCCCGAACGTCAGCCGCCAGCCGTTGAGCCAGCCCGTGCCGCGCAGCGGGGAGTGCGGTGCGCGGCGCGTCATCAGCCGCGCGTCGAGGTTGCCGGCATACGCGGCGTAGAGCGACATGGGGTCGAGGGTACGGGAGGTGACGCGCGGTGCGGCGGTTCCGGGGCGAGGGACCACCCGTGCGGGACGCCCTGCGGCGGCCGGTGAACCGCGCCTCGACCGGGCGCGTGCCCGTATGGAGGGCCCCGGGGCGAAGCAGCTTGGCGCGTGCGGGACAATGAATTACGTACTGCATACGCCGGGGCGGCCCCCCGGACCCCCGGCCGGGGCGGCAGACGGCCGTGGGATGACACCACGCGAGGCGGACTTTTCGTGACCCGGATCGTGATCATCGGCGGCGGCCCCGGCGGCTACGAGGCTGCATTGGTGGGCGCCCAGCTCGGCGCGGAGGTGACCGTCGTCGACTGCGACGGCCTCGGCGGCGCGTCGGTACTCACCGACTGCGTGCCCTCGAAGACCCTGATCGCGACGGCCGAGGTGATGACCACCTTCGACTCCTCCTACGAGGAACTGGGCATCATCGTCGCCGACGACACCCCGCACATCGAACAGGTGGCGCGGGTGGTCGGGGTCGACCTCGGCAAGGTCAACCGGCGGGTGAAGCGCCTGGCGCTCGCCCAGTCCCACGACATCACCGCCTCCGTCACCCGCGCGGGGGCCAGGGTCATGCGGGGCCGCGGCCGCTTGGAGGGCCTCCAGGCCTCCGACGGCTCCCGGCAGGTCGTGGTGACCGCGGCCGACGGGACCGAGGAGCGGCTCACCGCCGACGCGGTCCTGATCGCGACGGGCGGCCACCCTCGGGAGATCCCGGACGCCCTGCCCGACGGCGAGCGCATCCTGAACTGGACCCAGGTCTACGACCTCGACGAGCTCCCCGAGGAGCTCATCGTCGTCGGATCCGGTGTCACCGGCGCCGAGTTCGCCGGCGCCTACCAGGCACTGGGCTCACGCGTGACCCTGGTCTCATCCCGCGACCGGGTGCTCCCCGGCGAGGACCCGGACGCGGCGGCCGTCCTTGAGGACGTCTTCCGCCGCCGGGGCATGAACGTCATGGCGCGCTCCCGCGCGCAGTCCGCCAAGCGCGTCGGCGACCGGGTCGAGGTCACGCTGGCCGACGGCCGCGTCATCTCCGGTACCCACTGCCTCATGGCGGTCGGTGCGATCCCGAACACCGCGGGCATGGGCCTGGAGGAGTCCGGGGTGCAGCTCAAGGACTCCGGGCACATCCGCACCGACCGGGTCTCCCGCACCAGCGCCCCCGGCGTGTACGCGGCCGGTGACGTCACCGGGATCTTCGCGCTGGCCTCGGTCGCCGCGATGCAGGGCCGGATCGCGATGTACCACTTCCTCGGCGACGCCGTGGCGCCGCTGAACCTGAAGACGGTCTCCGCGAACGTCTTCACCGACCCCGAGATCGCCACGGTCGGTTACAGTCAGGCCGACGTCGACTCCGGCAAGATCGACGCCCGTGTCGTGAAGCTGCCGCTGCTGCGCAACCCGCGCGCCAAGATGCAGGGCATCAGGGACGGGTTCGTCAAGATCCTCTGCCGCCCGGGCACCGGCATCGTGGTAGGCGGCTGTGTCGTCGCACCGAGGGCCAGCGAGCTGATCCACCCGATCTCGCTCGCGGTCGACAACAACCTGACGGTGGAGCAGATCGCGAACGCCTTCACGGTCTACCCCTCCCTGTCGGGCTCGATCGCCGAGGTCGCCCGCCAGTTGCACACCCGTAAGTCGGCCGGCGAGGCGTAGTACGGACCGCTCCACCTGCGACGAGGCCCCCTATACCACTAGGGGGCCTCACGCATGTACAACTTCTCTTATTCGGCGCAAACTGCTGAAAAGCAACGTACGGCCAGGTTACTGTCAGTTTCGTGTTCGCTGCAGAACGTCGTCAATTGATCCTCGAAATGGTGCGCGCCAACGGGGCAGTATCGCTCCGTGAGCTCGCCCGCGTCGTCCAGACCTCCGAAGTGACCGTACGGCGGGACGTGCGGGCGCTGGAGGCAGAAGGACTCCTCGACCGCCGGCACGGCGGTGCGGTATTGCCGGGCGGTTTTACGCGGGAGTCCGGCTTTCCGCAGAAATCCCATCTTGCCACCGCGGAGAAAACGGCCATCGCCGATCTGGCGGCCGGCCTGGTCGGTGAAGGCGAGGCCATCGTGGTCGGCGCCGGAACGACCACGCAGGAGCTGGCCCGCCGGCTCGCACGTGTGCCCGGTCTGACCGTGGTCACCAACTCGCTGCTCGTCGCCCAGGCGTTGGCCCATGCCAACCGGGTGGAGGTGGTGATGACAGGCGGCACGCTGCGGGGGAGCAACTACGCCCTCGTCGGCAGCGGGGCCGAACAGTCCCTCCAGGGGCTGCGGGTCTCCCGGGCCTTCCTCTCCGGGAGCGGGCTGACCGCGGAGCGGGGGCTGTCCACGTCCAACATGCTCTCGGCCAGCGTGGACCGGGCGCTGGTGCAGGCCGCCGCCGAGGTGGTGGTCCTCGCGGACCACACGAAGCTCGGCTCCGACACCATGTTCCAGACGGTGCCCACGGAGCTGATCACCCGTCTGGTGACGGACGAGCCACCGGTGCACGACGAGCGTGCGGCCACCGAGCTGCAGGCCCTGGCCGACCAGGGGGTGGAGATCACGGTGGCGGGACCCGACGCGGATACCTCGGCCGGAGACGCCCCGCCTCCTGGACGGCAGCCCAGGCAGGAGATGCCGCTGCCCGGGCAGCGGCGCACCCAGGGCGGCCACGGAGGGCCGGGAGGTCTCGGGCCGCAACTGCGGAGCGCGGCGGTGCTGGCGGACGGGCCGGTGGGCCGCGTCGCGGACATGCGGCGACGCTAGGGCGCGGGGTACCGGACGGCGCCCTCAGCCGCCGAGCGGGGATGACGGCCGCGGATCGGCCGGGTCCGCCTTCAGTCCGTGCAGCGCCAGCCGCAGCAGGCGGCCGGCCAGGGCCGGATCGGCCGGGGCCTGCTCCGTGGCCAGCGCGATCGCGTTGGTGAGGCGCAGCAGGTCGTCGATCGACACGTCCGCCCGGACCGAGCCGCTCGTCCTGGCCCGGGAGAGCAGCCGCTCGCCCGCCTGACGCAACGGCACATGACAGGACGTCAGCGCCGAGGTCTCGTCCGCGGAAGCCGACATGAGTGCCTGCGCCAGGCCCCGGTACTCACCCGCATGGGCGACGATCGCACCCAGCCACTCCACGAGCGCGGCGCAGGGCTGTTCGGCGTGCGCCAGCACGCGGGAACGGTCGAGCAGGTCGGTCAGGGCGTCCTGGAACACCGCGTTCATCAAAGCGTGGCGGTTCGGGAAGTGCCGGTAGAGCGTGCCGATGCCGACGCCCGCCCTCCGGGCGATGTCCTCCAGCGACGCGTCCGTGCCGTGGGCCGCGAAGGACGCCCGCGCCTCGCTCACCAGCCGGTCGCGGTTGCGGCGCGCGTCGGCGCGCATCGGCCGGGCCGGTGTCGTGCTCATCGCCATAGCCCTGTCCTCCTGGTGTCCGCTTCCGCGTCCCAGGATGCCACTGGGGGCCCGGCGGATGCCGGGCCCCCAGTGCACGAGGACGAGCGTCAGTCCTTGATCTCGCAGATCGCGGCGCCGGAGGAGATCGACGTGCCGACCTCGGCCGCCAGGCCCTTGACGGTGCCGGATCGGTGCGCGTTGAGGGGCTGCTCCATCTTCATCGCTTCGAGCACGACGATGAGGTCGCCCTCCTTGACCTCCTGCCCCTCCTCGACGGCGATCTTGACGATCGTGCCCTGCATCGGGGAAGCGAGGGTGTCGCCGGAGGCCGCCGAGCCGGACTTCTTCGCCGCGCGGCGCTTGGGCTTCGCCCCCGCCGCGAGGCCGGTGCGGGCCAGGCTCATGCCGAGCGAGGACGGCAGGGACACCTCGAGGCGCTTGCCGCCGACCTCGACGACCACGGTCTCGCGGCCGGACTCCTCGTCGGCGTCCTGGTCCGCGGGCACCGTGAAGGGCTTGATGTCGTTGACGAACTCCGTCTCGATCCACCGGGTGTGGACCTGGAAGGGGTCCGAGGTGAACGCCGGGTCGGTGACGACCGCGCGGTGGAAGGGGATGGCGGTGGCCATGCCCTCGACGGTGAACTCGCTCAGCGCACGCGCGGCGCGCTGCAAGGCCTGCTCACGGGTCGCGCCGGTCACGACCAGCTTCGCGAGGAGGGAGTCCCAGGCGGGACCGATGACGCTGCCGGTCTCCACGCCCGCGTCCAGGCGGACGCCCGGACCGGTGGGCGGGTCGAAGAGGGTGACGGTGCCGGGGGCGGGGAGGAAGCCGCGGCCCGGGTCCTCGCCGTTGATCCGGAACTCGAAGGAGTGGCCGCGCACGGCCGGGTCGCCGTAACCGAGCTCCTCGCCGTCGGCGATGCGGAACATCTCGCGGACGAGGTCGAGGCCGGTGACCTCCTCGGTGACGGGGTGTTCCACCTGGAGGCGGGTGTTGACCTCGAGGAAGGAGATCGTGCCGTCCATGCCGACGAGGAACTCGACGGTGCCGGCGCCGACGTAGCCGGCCTCCTTCAGGATCGCCTTCGAGGCCGCGTACAGCTCGGCGTTCTGCGCCTCGGACAGGAAGGGCGCCGGGGCCTCCTCGACGAGCTTCTGGTGGCGGCGCTGCAGTGAGCAGTCACGCGTCGAGACGACGACGACGTTGCCGTGCTGGTCGGCCAGGCACTGGGTCTCCACGTGGCGCGGCTTGTCCAGGTAGCGCTCGACGAAGCACTCGCCCCGGCCGAAGGCCGCGACGGCCTCACGGACCGCGGAGTCGTACAGCTCGGGGATCTCCTCCAGCGTGCGGGCGACCTTCAGGCCGCGGCCGCCACCGCCGAAGGCCGCCTTGATCGCGACCGGCAGGCCGTTCTTCTCGGCGAACTCCACGACCTCGTCGGAACCCGAGACCGGGTCCGGCGTGCCTGCCACCAGCGGCGCGCCGGCGCGCTGGGCGATGTGGCGGGCGGCGACCTTGTCACCCAGGTCGCGGATCGCCTGCGGCGGCGGGCCGATCCACGTCAGGTCCGCGTCCAGCACGGCCTGGGCGAACTCCGCGTTCTCCGAGAGGAAGCCGTAACCCGGGTGGATCGCGTCCGCCCCCGAGTCCTTGGCTGCCTGGAGCACCTTGGCCATGTCCAGATAACTGGCGGCCGGGGTGTCACCGCCCAGAGCGAACGCTTCGTCGGCCGCGCGCACATGCAGGGCGTCCCGGTCCGGATCGGCGTAGACGGCTACGCTCGCGATCCCGGCATCCCGGCAAGCCCGAGCAACACGGACAGCGATTTCGCCACGGTTGGCGATGAGCACCTTGCGCACGATGGCTCCCTCCTTGAGAACAAGCTGAGTTTAGGGACTACCGACACGGCCGTACGACCCGTCCCCAATAGTGAACTTGCCCACACGGAGTGTGATTCGAGGCTTGCTCGAGTCGCGAAATCCCTTGTCGCACCACGCTACGCCGGGATCCTCAAGGGCACAGTAGCCACGAAGTGTGGCCCAAGTCTCTGTCCGGACGGCCAACGGCGCGCGGCGTTTCTTTGTGGACTCCCTACGAATGGCCGATGGAATCTTTGCCTCGGCACGACGGCGCGCACGGCGCGTCCCCGCGGTGGGACGCGCGGGCGGTGCGCGCGAGCGGCCGAGGGCGCCCGCCCCCTTGTCCGGCGCGTTACCCGTTAGTAGGGTCCGCGCTATCGCACGTACTACAGGTAACAGGGGGTGGCGCCGTGGTGCGCAGACCGGTGGCCTTCGTGACCGCGATCGTTCTGTTCGTGGAGGCCGTGGGCATCGTGATCGTCAACGGCATCCTGGCGACGGTCGCGGGCAACCAGAGCATGTCCCTCGCGGGGATGGACCCGGCCGCCATGGTCACCGGCACCTGGGTGATGGGCTGCGTCTCGGGCGTCCTGCTCGTACTGTGCGGGCTGATACCGCTGCTGGCCGGGATACGCGACCGGGCACCGGGCCGCTTCGGCAGGATCGCCCTCATCGCCTGCGCGGTCGTCCACGGGGTGCTGGGCGCACTGGCGGTGGGGCTGATCGGCTGGGCGGCCTTCGCGTTCATGATGGCCGTCCTCGCACTGATCGTGCTGACGCTGGTGGCGTTCGACCGGCGTGGGCCGGAGGCCGCTCCGGCCGGTCCCGGAGGGACCCCGGCCGCCGTGTGAGTCGGCCGTCGCCGGTTCGGACCCGGAAATCGCCCGTTCAGACCCAGAAATCGGTGACGGAGAAGTCCAGTTCGCCCAGAAGCCGGCGCAGGAGGGGCAGCGAGAGCCCGATGACGTTGCCGTGGCTGCCCTCGATCGCCTCGACGAACGGCGCCGAGCGGCCGTCCAGCGTGAACGCTCCCGCGACGTGCAGCGGTTCGCCCGACGCGACGTACGCCGCTACCTCGGCGTCGGTCGGCTCGCCGAACCTGACGACGGTGGAGGCGGTCGCCGACGCCGTGCGGCCGGTCGCCGTGTCGATGACGCTGTGGCCCGTCCGCAGGATGCCCGACCGGCCGCGCATCGACTTCCAGCGCGCCGTGGCCTCCTCGCCGTCCGCGGGCTTGCCGAACGCCTCGCCGTCCAGCTCCAGCACCGAGTCGCAGCCGATCACCAGTGCGCCGGACGCCTCCGGGCGGGCCGCGACCGCGGCGGCCTTCGCCTCGGCCAGGACGAGCGCCAGCTCGCCGGGGGTGGGAGCGCTGACCGCCTCCTCGTCCACACCGCTGACGATCACCTCGGGGGCGAGGCCCGCCTGACGGAGGAGGCCGAGACGGGCGGGGGAGGCGGAGGCGAGCACGAGGCGGCGCTGATCAGTCATACCCGCCATCGTAGGCGGGGCGGGAGACCTCAGCGGGTGCCCAGTACGAACATCGCCACGACCATGGCCAGCGCCAGCAGCAGCCCCGCGCGGCGCATCATGTCCTGGGCGTCGCGGAGTTCCTTCGGAGGCTTGTTCTCGGGGTCGGACCACAGCATGCGTCCGATGGTGCTCCGGACACGGCTGCGGCGCCTGAGTACGCGTACTCAAGCGCCGCCCGCGGGCCCGTCGGGCCGCCGTGCCTCAGGAGGGCCAGTACGTCCGCGCCCACGACCGGGGACCCGGCCGCAGCGCACCACCGCGGGCGATGCGTCCCGGGTCCGACCACTGCTCGGGCGGCAGTGGGGCGCCGGTCGGTGCGGCGACGGCCGCCGCCGCGCGCGCCCGGACCACGGCGAGGGCCGCGGCAAGCTCCTCCGGGGTCGGATTGCCCCGTACGACCTTGATCATGGTGGCTCCCGTGGCTAGAGGGGGATGTTTCCGTGCTTCTTCGGCGGCAGGGACTCGCGCTTCGTCCGGAGCTGGCGCAGGCCCTTCACCAGGTGCGCCCGGGTCTCGGACGGCATGATCACCGCGTCGACGTAGCCGCGCTCGGCCGCGACGTACGGGTTGAGGAGGGCGTCCTCGTAGTCGGTCATCAGCTCGGCGCGGGTGGCCTCGGGGTCCTCGGCGGCCGCGATCGTGCGCCGGTGCAGGATGTTCACCGCGCCCTGGGCGCCCATGACCGCGATCTGCGCGGTCGGCCAGGCCAGGTTGAGGTCGGCGCCCAGGTGCTTGGAGCCCATGACGTCGTAGGCGCCGCCGAACGCCTTGCGGGTGATCACCGTGATCAGCGGGACGGTGGCCTCGGCGTACGCGTAGATGAGCTTGGCGCCCCG
This sequence comes from Streptomyces sp. NPDC057428, assembly GCF_042803195.1. Taxonomy (NCBI): domain Bacteria; kingdom Bacillati; phylum Actinomycetota; class Actinomycetes; order Kitasatosporales; family Streptomycetaceae; genus Streptomyces; species Streptomyces sp. NPDC057428. The sequence goes on along the minus strand of NZ_JBHVCT010000002.1, from coordinate 99,138 downwards.
GCGGATGATGCCGCCGTACTCCTGGTCGACGCCCGGAAGGAAGCCGGGCACGTCGACGAAGGTGAGGACCGGCACGTTGAAGGCGTCGCAGGTGCGGACGAATCGCGCTGCCTTCTCGCTCGCGTTGATGTCCAGACAGCCGGCGAACTGCATCGGCTGGTTGGCGACGATGCCGACCGGATAGCCCTCGACGCGCCCGAAGCCGGTGATGATGTTCGGCGCGAACAGGGCCTGGGTCTCCAGGAACTCGCCGTCGTCGAGCACGTGCTCGATCGCGGTGTGCATGTCGTACGGCTGGTTCGCCGAGTCCGGGATGAGGGCGTCGAGCTCGCGGTCCTCGTCCGTGGTCTCCAGGGTGGCCTCCTCGGGGAAGGCCGGCGCCTCGGAGAGGTTGTTCGACGGAAGGTAGGACAGCAGGGACTTGACGTACTCGATGGCGTCCTTCTCGTCACCCGCCATGTGGTGCGCCACACCTGACGTGGTGTTGTGGGTGCGGGCGCCGCCCAGCTCCTCGAAACCGACGTCCTCGCCGGTGACCGTCTTGATGACGTCCGGGCCGGTGATGAACATGTGCGAGGTCTGGTCGACCATCACGGTGAAGTCGGTGATCGCCGGCGAGTAGACCGCACCGCCCGCGCAGGGGCCGACGATCAGCGAGATCTGCGGGACCACGCCCGATGCGTGGACGTTACGGCGGAAGATCTCGGCGAACAGGCCCAGGGCGACGACGCCCTCCTGGATGCGGGCCCCGCCGCCGTCGTTGATGCCGATGACCGGGCAGCCGGTCTTCAGCGCGAAGTCCATGACCTTGACGATCTTCTCGCCGTAGACCTCGCCCAGCGAGCCGCCGAAGATGGTGAAGTCCTGCGAGTACACACAGACGGGGCGGCCGTCCACCGTGCCGTATCCGGTGACGACGCCGTCCCCGTACGGGCGGTTCTTCTCGATGCCGAAGTTGGTGGAGCGGTGCCGCGCGAACTCGTCGAGCTCCACGAAAGAACCTGCGTCGAGCAAGAGCTCGACGCGCTCCCGGGCAGTCAACTTGCCCTTGGCGTGCTGCTTTTCGACGGCGCGGGCGGAACCTGCGTGTGTCGCCTCTTCAATACGGCGCTGCAGGTCCGCGATCTTGCCCGCGGTCGTGTGGATGTCGCTCTGCGGCTCGGACATCGGGTGGCGGCTCCCTGCCTGGTCACGGGGGACGGCTGGTACGTCCGGTAGCGCGCTCGACGGCAAGCTGCTCGTCGGCCGGTGTTGGCTACCGACCCGTAGCGTATCGGCGCGGATACGGTTCGGCAGTGCGTCGTTGGCCACACCTAATGTGGGTTGCATGACACCTTCCGATGCGCCGCACAACCGCTGGTCGGACCTCGACAGGCCGCCCCTCAACGTCACGGCGCTGCGCCGCGCGCTGCTGAGGCCCGGCGGTCTGTGGAGCTCCCTCGACGTGGTCGAGTCGACCGGCTCCACCAACTCCGACCTCGCGGCGCTGGCGGCGGGTGAGGGGCTCGCCGAGGGGGCGGTCCTGGTCGCGGAGGAGCAGACCGCGGGCCGCGGCCGTCTGGACCGTAGCTGGACCGCGCCGCCCCGCTCGGGCATCTTCCTCTCGGTCCACCTGACCCCCGGCGACGTGCCCGCCGAGCGGTGGGGCTGGCTGCCGCTGCTGACCGGCGTCGCGGCCGCGACGGGCCTCGCGCAGGCGGCGGGCGTCGACATGGCACTGAAATGGCCCAACGACCTCCTGGTGACCATCGGCGGCGAGGAGCGCAAGACCGGAGGCATCCTCGCCGAGCGGGCCGGGGACGGCGTCGTGATCGGCATCGGCCTCAACGTGTCGCTCCGCGCGGCAGAGCTCCCCGCCCCGCACGCCGGGTCGCTGGCGCTCGCCGGAGCGGTGTCCACCGACCGCGAGACGCTCCTGCGGGCCGTCCTGCGGTCGCTGGAGCATTGGTACACAAAGTGGCGTGACGCCGGCGGCGACGCGGCGGCCTCCGGCCTCCAGGCGGCCTACGCGGCTGGCTGCGCCACGCTCGACCGCACGGTGCGGGCCGAGCTGCCGGGTGACCGGTCGGTCGTGGGAGAGGCCGTCGCGATCGACGGCGACGGCCGGCTCGTGCTGGCCACGGGCGACGGCGTCCAGGAGCCGGTGTCGGCGGGCGACATCGTGCACCTGCGCGGCGAGGGGGGAGGTCTGACCTGATCCGGGGGCCGGGCACATGCGGGTGACGTCTCGCGGGACATCACCGCGCAACCGCGTGACCGGGGACGTGAGCCAGGGCACACCTGCCGTATCGTTGAGGGGATCCCGCGACAGATCGGCAGGGCAGTGCGCACGGAACGGGCAGGAGGCGGCCGGTGACCGTCGACGACGCGAACCCTGACGACGGCGCGAACCCTGACGACGGCGCGGAGCCCTCGTCGGCACGGCCGGTCCACTCGACACCGCATCACGAGGTCGACCACACGGCCGAACCGACCGACGACCCGCTCGCCATCCGGCTGGAGTCCCTGATCCTGGGGGCCGACCGCCGCTACACGCCTTTCCAGGCGGCCAGGACCGCCGGGGTCTCCATGGACCTGGCGTCCCGCTTCTGGCGGGCCATGGGCTTCGCCGACATCGGGCAGGCCAAGGCGCTCACCGAGGCCGACGTGCTGGCGCTGCGCCGGCTCGCCGGTCTCGTGGAGGCCGGCCTGCTCAGCGAGCCGATGGCGATCCAGGTGGCGCGGTCGACCGGGCAGACCACGGCCCGGCTGGCCGAGTGGCAGATCGACTCCTTCCTGGAGGGGCTGATCGAGCCCCCCGAGCCCGGCATGACCCGCACCGAGGTCACGTATCCCCTGGTCGAGCTGCTCCTGCCCGAGCTGCAGGAGTTCCTGGTCTACGTGTGGCGGCGCCAGCTCGCCGCCGCCACCGGCCGGGTGGTCCAGGCGGCGGACGACGAGGAGATGGTCGACCGGCGGCTCGCGGTGGGCTTCGCCGACCTCGTCGGCTTCACCCGGCTGACGCGCAGGCTGGAGGAGGAGGAGCTCGGCGAGCTGGTCGAGGCCTTCGAGACGACCTCGGCGGACCTGGTCGCCGCGCACGGGGGACGGCTCATCAAGACGCTGGGGGACGAGGTCCTCTTCGCCGCGGACGACGCGGGCACGGCCGCCGAGATCGCGCTCCGGCTGGTCGAGGCGATGGCCCAGGACACCACGATGCCGGCGCTCCGGGTCGGTATGGCGTTCGGGACGGTCACCACCCGCATGGGCGACGTCTTCGGTACGACCGTGAACCTCGCCAGCCGGCTCACGTCGATAGCGCCGAAGGACGCCGTGCTGGTCGACGGAGCGTTCGCCCAGGAAGTGATCCGGACCGGGGACGCCCCCGCCTCGGAGGCCCAGGCGGCCGAGGACGTCAGCGCCGCGGCGGAGCGGGCCCGGCTGGCGGAGAAGGAGGGGCGGATTCCCGGCGAGGAGCGGCCGCTGCCCACCTATCGCTTCGGTCTGCAGCCGATGTGGCAGCGTCCGGTGCGAGGGCTCGGCGTGGTGGAGCCCTGGCTGCTGGCACGGCGGGGCACACCGTCCTCCTGACACCGGGCCTTCCGGTCCCCGTGCGGGACGGCGGCCCAGGCCGGGCGCCCTTCCCGGGCCCGCCCGGCCGCGGCGGGCCAGGCCGTGTCCAGTGCCCCTCCCGGCAAGCTTTGCCCCGTCGCGCCGCCCAGCACGCACGCTCGCTGCGTTGGCCAAAAGCCCTGGTAGCTCCGCTACAAGGACTTCCGGCCGCCTTGCGATCGCACGCACCGGACGACGCTCCTACCGGGCAGACATTGCCGGTCGCGGCACTAGGATCCCGGAAACGCTCGTTAACCGTCAGGGGTGCAGCCGTGGGTGTCACGTCGGAGCAGAGGTTCGGGGAGTTCGTCGTCGTACGGCGGCACGAGGGCCAGGAGCACGTGGCCGAGCTGGTGCTCGACCGGCCCAAGGCGATGAACGCCGTGAGCACCGCCATGGCGGCCGCCATCGGTGAGGCCTGTGCCGCGCTGGGCGCCGATCCGGGGGTGCGGGCGACCGTGCTCACCTCCAGCCATGAGCGGGCCTTCTGCGTGGGCGCGGACCTCAAGGAGCGGAACTCCTTCAGCGACGCCGAGCTGGTACGGCAGCGGCCGACCGCCCGCGCCGCCTACACCGGTGTGCTCGAACTCCCGATGCCGGTGGTCGCCGCCGTGCACGGCTTCGCCCTCGGTGGCGGCTTCGAGCTGGCCCTGGCCTGCGACGTCATCGTGGCCGACCGTACGGCCGTGGTGGGCCTGCCCGAGGTCTCCGTCGGCGTGATCCCGGGAGGCGGGGGTACGCAGCTGCTGCCCCGCCGGGTCGGTGCCGCACGAGCCGCCGAGCTGGTCTTCACCGCGCGGCGGGTGGAGGCCGCCGAGGCGCGTGAGCTCGGCCTGGTCGACGAGCTGGTGGACGCCGGACGGGACCGCGAGGAGGCGCTCGCCCTCGGCGGCCGGATCGCGGCCAACTCCCCGGTCGGCCTGCGGGCGGCCAAGAGGGCCCTGCGGCTCGGGCACGGTCTCGACCTGCGGGCCGGGCTCGAGGTCGAGGACGCGGCCTGGCGGTCCGTGGCCTTTTCCGGCGACCGTGCCGAGGGCGTCGCCGCGTTCAACGAGAAGCGGAAGCCCAGCTGGCCGGGCGAGTGACCCCGGAGGCGGACCGGGCGATCTGAAGATCATCCGCGCCGTCAACTGATCAATTCGCCGCTGACCTACATAAACTGTGGCGATGGGCGGTGATGATGCACGGCTGCGTGCCGTGGTTGCGCTGGCGCAGACGATGGCGGCGGCCTACACGCCGCGCGAGTCGTGGCATGCGGCGGCCGTGGGGGCGTGCGAGGCGCTGGGAGGCAGCTTCGCGGCCCTGTCCGTCTGGGAGCGCGAGCAGGGCAGGCTGCGGGTGCTGGTGAACGCGGGGGAGCGGGCCGAGGGGGAGGAGGAGTTCCCCGAGGAGGAGTCCTACCCCGTCCATCAGTTCCCCGAGATCACCGAGTTCCTGCACGAGCGCTGGGCGGGCGGAGGCGAGCCGGACGCCTGGGTCGAGACCGCCGCCGGCGCCGCCGCCTCCGGTGCCCCGGCCCGCGGCGCCCGCCCGTACTGCCACCAGCGGGTCGCGGCCCTGCGCCGGCGCGGGCGGGGCTGCTGTGTCGTGGCGCCGATCGTGCTGCACGGCCGGGCCTGGGGCGAGCTGTACGTGGCGCGCCGGGCCGGGGTGCCGGTGTTCGACCGGGACGACGCGGACTTCGCGACGGTGCTGGCGGCCGTGGTCGCGGCGGGCATCGCTCAGACCGAGCGCCTGGAGGAGGTCCGCAAGCTGGCCTTCACCGACCCGCTGACCGGGCTCGCCAACCGCCGGGCCGTCGACATCCGGCTCGACGAGGCGCTGGAGCTGCACCGTGTGGAGGGGGTCGTGGTCAGCCTGGTGGTCTGTGACCTGAACGGCCTCAAGGCGGTCAACGACACGCACGGGCACGCGGTCGGCGACCGCTTGCTGGAACGTTTCGGCTCCGTGCTCTCGCTCTGCGGGGCGATGCTCCCCGGCGCACTGGCCGCCCGCCTCGGCGGGGACGAGTTCTGTCTGCTGACCGTGGGGCCCCCGGCCGACGACGTGGTGCGGGTGTCGGAGGAGCTCTGCGCGCGGGCCGTCGCCATGGAGGTCGGTGACGGCGTGGCCTGCGGAATCGCGTCCACAGGCGACGAGATCGGTCCGGTCCCGTCCGCGCGCCGGCTCTTCCGGCTGGCGGACGCCGCGCAGTACCGGGCGAAGGCGGCGCACTCCAGGAAGCCGGTGGTGGCGGGGCGCGACGGCGATGTGATCCGGCTCGCCGACTCGCCGCCCAGGTCGCCCCACGACCGCCGGAGGCTGCGCGGCAATCCGCCCGGGGGCGAGGAGTAAGGGGCCAACCCCTCGACCACTGGTGACATAGAGGTTTTCAGTCCGTACGCTTCTGAATATGGATATGCACACAGTCGTGGTGGGGACGTCCGGTACCACCGCCGAGGACGTCATCGCCGTGGCCCGCGAGGGCGCCCGCGTCGAACTCTCCCCGGCGGCGGTCGAGGCCCTCGCCGCCGCCCGCGCGATCGTCGACACCCTCGCCGCCAAGCCCGAACCGGTCTACGGCGTCTCCACCGGCTTCGGCGCCCTCGCCAGCCGGCACATCAGCCCCGGTCTGCGGGCGCAGCTGCAGCGCAACATCGTGCGCTCGCACGCGGCGGGCATGGGACCCCACGTCGAGCGCGAGGTCGTACGCGCCCTGATGTTCCTCCGCCTGAAGACCCTGGCCTCCGGTCACACCGGCGTACGCCCCGAGGTCGCGCAGACCATCGCCGACGTGCTGAACGCGGGTATCACCCCGGTCGTCCACGAATACGGCTCGCTGGGCTGCTCCGGCGACCTCGCTCCGCTTTCGCACTGCGCCCTGACCCTGATGGGCGAGGGGGACGCCGAGGGCCCCGACGGGACCGTGCACCCGGCCGGTGAACTCCTCGCGGAGCACGGCATCACCCCGGTCGAGCTGCGCGAGAAGGAGGGCCTCGCCCTCCTCAACGGCACGGACGGCATGCTCGGCATGCTCGTGATGGCCCTCGCGGACCTGAAGAACCTCTACACCAGCGCCGACATCACCGCCGCGCTGTCCCTGGAGGCCCTCCTCGGCACGGACAAGGTCCTCGCCCCGGAGCTGCACGCCATCCGCCCCCACCCGGGCCAGGGAACCTCGGCCGACAACATGCTGCGGGTGCTCGCCGGGTCCGGCCTCACCGGGCACCACCAGGATGACGCCCCCCGGGTCCAGGACGCCTACTCCGTGCGGTGCGCGCCGCAGGTCAACGGCGCAGGGCGCGACACCCTCGCCCACGGGCGGCTCGTCGCGGACCGCGAGCTGGCCGCGGCCGTCGACAATCCGGTGGTCCTGCCGGGAGGGCGTGTGGAGTCCAACGGCAACTTCCACGGCGCGCCCGTCGCCTACGTCCTGGACTTCCTGGCGATCGCCGCCGCCGACCTCGGGTCGATCACCGAGCGGCGCACGGACCGGCTGCTGGACAAGAACCGCTCGCACGGCCTTCCGCCGTTCCTGGCGGGCGACGCGGGCGTCGACTCGGGACTGATGATCGCCCAGTACACGCAGGCCGCCCTCGTCAGCGAGATGAAGCGGCTCGCGGTCCCGGCGTCCGTCGACTCGATCCCGTCCTCCGCCATGCAGGAGGACCACGTCTCCATGGGCTGGTCGGCCGCGCGCAAGCTCCGCACCGCCGTGGACGCCCTCGCGCGGATCGTGGCCGTCGAGCTCTACGCGGCTACCCGGGCCGTCGAACTGCGCACCGCCGAGGGGCTGACCCCCGCGCCCGCGTCGGTGGCCGTCATCGCGGCGCTCCGCGCCGCCGGTGTGCAGGGACCCGGACCCGACCGGTTCCTCGCCCCCGACCTGGCAAGCGCCGACGCGTTCGTGCGGGAGGGCAGGCTGGTCGCCGCGGTCGAGCCGGTGACCGGGCCGTTGGCCTGACGCCGTCGCCGCGCGGGCTGCCGGGTCCCGCGGGACCCGGCAGCCCGCGCGGCGACGGCGTCAGGCCAACGGCCCGGTCACCGGCTCGACCGCGGCGACCAGCCTGCCCTCCCGCACGAACGCGTCGGCGCTTGCCAGGTCGGGGGCGAGGAACCGGTCGGGTCCGGGTCCCTGCACACCGGCGGCGCGGAGCGCCGCGATGACGGCCACCGACGCGGGCGCGGGGGTCAGCCCCTCGGCGGTGCGCAGTTCGACGGCCCGGGTAGCCGCGTAGAGCTCGACGGCCACGATCCGCGCGAGGGCGTCCACGGCGGTGCGGAGCTTGCGCGCGGCCGACCAGCCCATGGAGACGTGGTCCTCCTGCATGGCGGAGGACGGGATCGAGTCGACGGACGCCGGGACCGCGAGCCGCTTCATCTCGCTGACGAGGGCGGCCTGCGTGTACTGGGCGATCATCAGTCCCGAGTCGACGCCCGCGTCGCCCGCCAGGAACGGCGGAAGGCCGTGCGAGCGGTTCTTGTCCAGCAGCCGGTCCGTGCGCCGCTCGGTGATCGACCCGAGGTCGGCGGCGGCGATCGCCAGGAAGTCCAGGACGTAGGCGACGGGCGCGCCGTGGAAGTTGCCGTTGGACTCCACACGCCCTCCCGGCAGGACCACCGGATTGTCGACGGCCGCGGCCAGCTCGCGGTCCGCGACGAGCCGCCCGTGGGCGAGGGTGTCGCGCCCTGCGCCGTTGACCTGCGGCGCGCACCGCACGGAGTAGGCGTCCTGGACCCGGGGGGCGTCATCCTGGTGGTGCCCGGTGAGGCCGGACCCGGCGAGCACCCGCAGCATGTTGTCGGCCGAGGTTCCCTGGCCCGGGTGGGGGCGGATGGCGTGCAGCTCCGGGGCGAGGACCTTGTCCGTGCCGAGGAGGGCCTCCAGGGACAGCGCGGCGGTGATGTCGGCGCTGGTGTAGAGGTTCTTCAGGTCCGCGAGGGCCATCACGAGCATGCCGAGCATGCCGTCCGTGCCGTTGAGGAGGGCGAGGCCCTCCTTCTCGCGCAGCTCGACCGGGGTGATGCCGTGCTCCGCGAGGAGTTCACCGGCCGGGTGCACGGTCCCGTCGGGGCCCTCGGCGTCCCCCTCGCCCATCAGGGTCAGGGCGCAGTGCGAAAGCGGAGCGAGGTCGCCGGAGCAGCCCAGCGAGCCGTATTCGTGGACGACCGGGGTGATACCCGCGTTCAGCACGTCGGCGATGGTCTGCGCGACCTCGGGGCGTACGCCGGTGTGACCGGAGGCCAGGGTCTTCAGGCGGAGGAACATCAGGGCGCGTACGACCTCGCGCTCGACGTGGGGTCCCATGCCCGCCGCGTGCGAGCGCACGATGTTGCGCTGCAGCTGCGCCCGCAGACCGGGGCTGATGTGCCGGCTGGCGAGGGCGCCGAAGCCGGTGGAGACGCCGTAGACCGGTTCGGGCTTGGCGGCGAGGGTGTCGACGATCGCGCGGGCGGCGGCGAGGGCCTCGACCGCCGCCGGGGAGAGTTCGACGCGGGCGCCCTCGCGGGCCACGGCGATGACGTCCTCGGCGGTGGTACCGGACGTCCCCACCACGACTGTGTGCATATCCATATTCAGAAGCGTACGGACTGAAAACCTCTATGTCACCAGTGGTCGAGGGGTTGGCCCCTTACTCCTCGCCCCCGGGCGGATTGCCGCGCAGCCTCCGGCGGTCGTGGGGCGACCTGGGCGGCGAGTCGGCGAGCCGGATCACATCGCCGTCGCGCCCCGCCACCACCGGCTTCCTGGAGTGCGCCGCCTTCGCCCGGTACTGCGCGGCGTCCGCCAGCCGGAAGAGCCGGCGCGCGGACGGGACCGGACCGATCTCGTCGCCTGTGGACGCGATTCCGCAGGCCACGCCGTCACCGACCTCCATGGCGACGGCCCGCGCGCAGAGCTCCTCCGACACCCGCACCACGTCGTCGGCCGGGGGCCCCACGGTCAGCAGACAGAACTCGTCCCCGCCGAGGCGGGCGGCCAGTGCGCCGGGGAGCATCGCCCCGCAGAGCGAGAGCACGGAGCCGAAACGTTCCAGCAAGCGGTCGCCGACCGCGTGCCCGTGCGTGTCGTTGACCGCCTTGAGGCCGTTCAGGTCACAGACCACCAGGCTGACCACGACCCCCTCCACACGGTGCAGCTCCAGCGCCTCGTCGAGCCGGATGTCGACGGCCCGGCGGTTGGCGAGCCCGGTCAGCGGGTCGGTGAAGGCCAGCTTGCGGACCTCCTCCAGGCGCTCGGTCTGAGCGATGCCCGCCGCGACCACGGCCGCCAGCACCGTCGCGAAGTCCGCGTCGTCCCGGTCGAACACCGGCACCCCGGCCCGGCGCGCCACGTACAGCTCGCCCCAGGCCCGGCCGTGCAGCACGATCGGCGCCACGACACAGCAGCCCCGCCCGCGCCGGCGCAGGGCCGCGACCCGCTGGTGGCAGTACGGGCGGGCGCCGCGGGCCGGGGCACCGGAGGCGGCGGCGCCGGCGGCGGTCTCGACCCAGGCGTCCGGCTCGCCTCCGCCCGCCCAGCGCTCGTGCAGGAACTCGGTGATCTCGGGGAACTGATGGACGGGGTAGGACTCCTCCTCGGGGAACTCCTCCTCCCCCTCGGCCCGCTCCCCCGCGTTCACCAGCACCCGCAGCCTGCCCTGCTCGCGCTCCCAGACGGACAGGGCCGCGAAGCTGCCTCCCAGCGCCTCGCACGCCCCCACGGCCGCCGCATGCCACGACTCGCGCGGCGTGTAGGCCGCCGCCATCGTCTGCGCCAGCGCAACCACGGCACGCAGCCGTGCATCATCACCGCCCATCGCCACAGTTTATGTAGGTCAGCGGCGAATTGATCAGTTGACGGCGCGGATGATCTTCAGATCGCCCGGTCCGCCTCCGGGGTCACTCGCCCGGCCAGCTGGGCTTCCGCTTCTCGTTGAACGCGGCGACGCCCTCGGCACGGTCGCCGGAAAAGGCCACGGACCGCCAGGCCGCGTCCTCGACCTCGAGCCCGGCCCGCAGGTCGAGACCGTGCCCGAGCCGCAGGGCCCTCTTGGCCGCCCGCAGGCCGACCGGGGAGTTGGCCGCGATCCGGCCGCCGAGGGCGAGCGCCTCCTCGCGGTCCCGTCCGGCGTCCACCAGCTCGTCGACCAGGCCGAGCTCACGCGCCTCGGCGGCCTCCACCCGCCGCGCGGTGAAGACCAGCTCGGCGGCTCGTGCGGCACCGACCCGGCGGGGCAGCAGCTGCGTACCCCCGCCTCCCGGGATCACGCCGACGGAGACCTCGGGCAGGCCCACCACGGCCGTACGGTCGGCCACGATGACGTCGCAGGCCAGGGCCAGCTCGAAGCCGCCACCGAGGGCGAAGCCGTGCACGGCGGCGACCACCGGCATCGGGAGTTCGAGCACACCGGTGTAGGCGGCGCGGGCGGTCGGCCGCTGCCGTACCAGCTCGGCGTCGCTGAAGGAGTTCCGCTCCTTGAGGTCCGCGCCCACGCAGAAGGCCCGCTCATGGCTGGAGGTGAGCACGGTCGCCCGCACCCCCGGATCGGCGCCCAGCGCGGCACAGGCCTCACCGATGGCGGCCGCCATGGCGGTGCTCACGGCGTTCATCGCCTTGGGCCGGTCGAGCACCAGCTCGGCCACGTGCTCCTGGCCCTCGTGCCGCCGTACGACGACGAACTCCCCGAACCTCTGCTCCGACGTGACACCCACGGCTGCACCCCTGACGGTTAACGAGCGTTTCCGGGATCCTAGTGCCGCGACCGGCAATGTCTGCCCGGTAGGAGCGTCGTCCGGTGCGTGCGATCGCAAGGCGGCCGGAAGTCCTTGTAGCGGAGCTACCAGGGCTTTTGGCCAACGCAGCGAGCGTGCGTGCTGGGCGGCGCGACGGGGCAAAGCTTGCCGGGAGGGGCACTGGACACGGCCTGGCCCGCCGCGGCCGGGCGGGCCCGGGAAGGGCGCCCGGCCTGGGCCGCCGTCCCGCACGGGGACCGGAAGGCCCGGTGTCAGGAGGACGGTGTGCCCCGCCGTGCCAGCAGCCAGGGCTCCACCACGCCGAGCCCTCGCACCGGACGCTGCCACATCGGCTGCAGACCGAAGCGATAGGTGGGCAGCGGCCGCTCCTCGCCGGGAATCCGCCCCTCCTTCTCCGCCAGCCGGGCCCGCTCCGCCGCGGCGCTGACGTCCTCGGCCGCCTGGGCCTCCGAGGCGGGGGCGTCCCCGGTCCGGATCACTTCCTGGGCGAACGCTCCGTCGACCAGCACGGCGTCCTTCGGCGCTATCGACGTGAGCCGGCTGGCGAGGTTCACGGTCGTACCGAAGACGTCGCCCATGCGGGTGGTGACCGTCCCGAACGCCATACCGACCCGGAGCGCCGGCATCGTGGTGTCCTGGGCCATCGCCTCGACCAGCCGGAGCGCGATCTCGGCGGCCGTGCCCGCGTCGTCCGCGGCGAAGAGGACCTCGTCCCCCAGCGTCTTGATGAGCCGTCCCCCGTGCGCGGCGACCAGGTCCGCCGAGGTCGTCTCGAAGGCCTCGACCAGCTCGCCGAGCTCCTCCTCCTCCAGCCTGCGCGTCAGCCGGGTGAAGCCGACGAGGTCGGCGAAGCCCACCGCGAGCCGCCGGTCGACCATCTCCTCGTCGTCCGCCGCCTGGACCACCCGGCCGGTGGCGGCGGCGAGCTGGCGCCGCCACACGTAGACCAGGAACTCCTGCAGCTCGGGCAGGAGCAGCTCGACCAGGGGATACGTGACCTCGGTGCGGGTCATGCCGGGCTCGGGGGGCTCGATCAGCCCCTCCAGGAAGGAGTCGATCTGCCACTCGGCCAGCCGGGCCGTGGTCTGCCCGGTCGACCGCGCCACCTGGATCGCCATCGGCTCGCTGAGCAGGCCGGCCTCCACGAGACCGGCGAGCCGGCGCAGCGCCAGCACGTCGGCCTCGGTGAGCGCCTTGGCCTGCCCGATGTCGGCGAAGCCCATGGCCCGCCAGAAGCGGGACGCCAGGTCCATGGAGACCCCGGCGGTCCTGGCCGCCTGGAAAGGCGTGTAGCGGCGGTCGGCCCCCAGGATCAGGGACTCCAGCCGGATGGCGAGCGGGTCGTCGGTCGGTTCGGCCGTGTGGTCGACCTCGTGATGCGGTGTCGAGTGGACCGGCCGTGCCGACGAGGGCTCCGCGCCGTCGTCAGGGTTCGCGCCGTCGTCAGGGTTCGCGTCGTCGACGGTCACCGGCCGCCTCCTGCCCGTTCCGTGCGCACTGCCCTGCCGATCTGTCGCGGGATCCCCTCAACGATACGGCAGGTGTGCCCTGGCTCACGTCCCCGGTCACGCGGTTGCGCGGTGATGTCCCGCGAGACGTCACCCGCATGTGCCCGGCCCCCGGATCAGGTCAGACCTCCCCCCTCGCCGCGCAGGTGCACGATGTCGCCCGCCGACACCGGCTCCTGGACGCCGTCGCCCGTGGCCAGCACGAGCCGGCCGTCGCCGTCGATCGCGACGGCCTCTCCCACGACCGACCGGTCACCCGGCAGCTCGGCCCGCACCGTGCGGTCGAGCGTGGCGCAGCCAGCCGCGTAGGCCGCCTGGAGGCCGGAGGCCGCCGCGTCGCCGCCGGCGTCACGCCACTTTGTGTACCAATGCTCCAGCGACCGCAGGACGGCCCGCAGGAGCGTCTCGCGGTCGGTGGACACCGCTCCGGCGAGCGCCAGCGACCCGGCGTGCGGGGCGGGGAGCTCTGCCGCGCGGAGCGACACGTTGAGGCCGATGCCGATCACGACGCCGTCCCCGGCCCGCTCGGCGAGGATGCCTCCGGTCTTGCGCTCCTCGCCGCCGATGGTCACCAGGAGGTCGTTGGGCCATTTCAGTGCCATGTCGACGCCCGCCGCCTGCGCGAGGCCCGTCGCGGCCGCGACGCCGGTCAGCAGCGGCAGCCAGCCCCACCGCTCGGCGGGCACGTCGCCGGGGGTCAGGTGGACCGAGAGGAAGATGCCCGAGCGGGGCGGCGCGGTCCAGCTACGGTCCAGACGGCCGCGGCCCGCGGTCTGCTCCTCCGCGACCAGGACCGCCCCCTCGGCGAGCCCCTCACCCGCCGCCAGCGCCGCGAGGTCGGAGTTGGTGGAGCCGGTCGACTCGACCACGTCGAGGGAGCTCCACAGACCGCCGGGCCTCAGCAGCGCGCGGCGCAGCGCCGTGACGTTGAGGGGCGGCCTGTCGAGGTCCGACCAGCGGTTGTGCGGCGCATCGGAAGGTGTCATGCAACCCACATTAGGTGTGGCCAACGACGCACTGCCGAACCGTATCCGCGCCGATACGCTACGGGTCGGTAGCCAACACCGGCCGACGAGCAGCTTGCCGTCGAGCGCGCTACCGGACGTACCAGCCGTCCCCCGTGACCAGGCAGGGAGCCGCCACCCGATGTCCGAGCCGCAGAGCGACATCCACACGACCGCGGGCAAGATCGCGGACCTGCAGCGCCGTATTGAAGAGGCGACACACGCAGGTTCCGCCCGCGCCGTCGAAAAGCAGCACGCCAAGGGCAAGTTGACTGCCCGGGAGCGCGTCGAGCTCTTGCTCGACGCAGGTTCTTTCGTGGAGCTCGACGAGTTCGCGCGGCACCGCTCCACCAACTTCGGCATCGAGAAGAACCGCCCGTACGGGGACGGCGTCGTCACCGGATACGGCACGGTGGACGGCCGCCCCGTCTGTGTGTACTCGCAGGACTTCACCATCTTCGGCGGCTCGCTGGGCGAGGTCTACGGCGAGAAGATCGTCAAGGTCATGGACTTCGCGCTGAAGACCGGCTGCCCGGTCATCGGCATCAACGACGGCGGCGGGGCCCGCATCCAGGAGGGCGTCGTCGCCCTGGGCCTGTTCGCCGAGATCTTCCGCCGTAACGTCCACGCATCGGGCGTGGTCCCGCAGATCTCGCTGATCGTCGGCCCCTGCGCGGGCGGTGCGGTCTACTCGCCGGCGATCACCGACTTCACCGTGATGGTCGACCAGACCTCGCACATGTTCATCACCGGCCCGGACGTCATCAAGACGGTCACCGGCGAGGACGTCGGTTTCGAGGAGCTGGGCGGCGCCCGCACCCACAACACCACGTCAGGTGTGGCGCACCACATGGCGGGTGACGAGAAGGACGCCATCGAGTACGTCAAGTCCCTGCTGTCCTACCTTCCGTCGAACAACCTCTCCGAGGCGCCGGCCTTCCCCGAGGAGGCCACCCTGGAGACCACGGACGAGGACCGCGAGCTCGACGCCCTCATCCCGGACTCGGCGAACCAGCCGTACGACATGCACACCGCGATCGAGCACGTGCTCGACGACGGCGAGTTCCTGGAGACCCAGGCCCTGTTCGCGCCGAACATCATCACCGGCTTCGGGCGCGTCGAGGGCTATCCGGTCGGCATCGTCGCCAACCAGCCGATGCAGTTCGCCGGCTGTCTGGACATCAACGCGAGCGAGAAGGCAGCGCGATTCGTCCGCACCTGCGACGCCTTCAACGTGCCGGTCCTCACCTTCGTCGACGTGCCCGGCTTCCTTCCGGGCGTCGACCAGGAGTACGGCGGCATCATCCGCCGGGGCGCCAAGCTCATCTACGCGTACGCCGAGGCCACCGTCCCGCTGATCACGGTGATCACCCGCAAGGCGTTCGGCGGCGCCTACGACGTCATGGGCTCCAAGCACCTGGGCGCCGACCTCAACCTGGCCTGGCCGACCGCGCAGATCGCGGTCATGGGCGCCCAGGGCGCGGTGAACATCCTGCACCGGCGCACGATCGCGGCCGCCGAGGACCCCGAGGCCACCCGCGCCGAGCTGATGACCGACTACGAGGACGCCCTCCTCAACCCGTACGTCGCGGCCGAGCGCGGCTACGTCGACGCGGTGATCATGCCGTCCGAGACCCGGGCGCACCTGGTGAAGGGCCTGCGCCAGCTCCGGACGAAGCGCGAGTCCCTGCCGCCGAAGAAGCACGGAAACATCCCCCTCTAGCCACGGGAGCCACCATGATCAAGGTCGTACGGGGCAATCCGACCCCGGAGGAGCTTGCCGCGGCCCTCGCCGTGGTCCGGGCGCGCGCGGCGGCGGCCGTCGCCGCACCGACCGGCGCCCCACTGCCGCCCGAGCAGTGGTCGGACCCGGGACGCATCGCCCGCGGTGGTGCGCTGCGGCCGGGTCCCCGGTCGTGGGCGCGGACGTACTGGCCCTCCTGAGGCACGGCGGCCCGACGGGCCCGCGGGCGGCGCTTGAGTACGCGTACTCAGGCGCCGCAGCCGTGTCCGGAGCACCATCGGACGCATGCTGTGGTCCGACCCCGAGAACAAGCCTCCGAAGGAACTCCGCGACGCCCAGGACATGATGCGCCGCGCGGGGCTGCTGCTGGCGCTGGCCATGGTCGTGGCGATGTTCGTACTGGGCACCCGCTGAGGTCTCCCGCCCCGCCTACGATGGCGGGTATGACTGATCAGCGCCGCCTCGTGCTCGCCTCCGCCTCCCCCGCCCGTCTCGGCCTCCTCCGTCAGGCGGGCCTCGCCCCCGAGGTGATCGTCAGCGGTGTGGACGAGGAGGCGGTCAGCGCTCCCACCCCCGGCGAGCTGGCGCTCGTCCTGGCCGAGGCGAAGGCCGCCGCGGTCGCGGCCCGCCCGGAGGCGTCCGGCGCACTGGTGATCGGCTGCGACTCGGTGCTGGAGCTGGACGGCGAGGCGTTCGGCAAGCCCGCGGACGGCGAGGAGGCCACGGCGCGCTGGAAGTCGATGCGCGGCCGGTCGGGCATCCTGCGGACGGGCCACAGCGTCATCGACACGGCGACCGGCCGCACGGCGTCGGCGACCGCCTCCACCGTCGTCAGGTTCGGCGAGCCGACCGACGCCGAGGTAGCGGCGTACGTCGCGTCGGGCGAACCGCTGCACGTCGCGGGAGCGTTCACGCTGGACGGCCGCTCGGCGCCGTTCGTCGAGGCGATCGAGGGCAGCCACGGCAACGTCATCGGGCTCTCGCTGCCCCTCCTGCGCCGGCTTCTGGGCGAACTGGACTTCTCCGTCACCGATTTCTGGGTCTGAACGGGCGATTTCCGGGTCCGAACCGGCGACGGCCGACTCACACGGCGGCCGGGGTCCCTCCGGGACCGGCCGGAGCGGCCTCCGGCCCACGCCGGTCGAACGCCACCAGCGTCAGCACGATCAGTGCGAGGACGGCCATCATGAACGCGAAGGCCGCCCAGCCGATCAGCCCCACCGCCAGTGCGCCCAGCACCCCGTGGACGACCGCGCAGGCGATGAGGGCGATCCTGCCGAAGCGGCCCGGTGCCCGGTCGCGTATCCCGGCCAGCAGCGGTATCAGCCCGCACAGTACGAGCAGGACGCCCGAGACGCAGCCCATCACCCAGGTGCCGGTGACCATGGCGGCCGGGTCCATCCCCGCGAGGGACATGCTCTGGTTGCCCGCGACCGTCGCCAGGATGCCGTTGACGATCACGATGCCCACGGCCTCCACGAACAGAACGATCGCGGTCACGAAGGCCACCGGTCTGCGCACCACGGCGCCACCCCCTGTTACCTGTAGTACGTGCGATAGCGCGGACCCTACTAACGGGTAACGCGCCGGACAAGGGGGCGGGCGCCCTCGGCCGCTCGCGCGCACCGCCCGCGCGTCCCACCGCGGGGACGCGCCGTGCGCGCCGTCGTGCCGAGGCAAAGATTCCATCGGCCATTCGTAGGGAGTCCACAAAGAAACGCCGCGCGCCGTTGGCCGTCCGGACAGAGACTTGGGCCACACTTCGTGGCTACTGTGCCCTTGAGGATCCCGGCGTAGCGTGGTGCGACAAGGGATTTCGCGACTCGAGCAAGCCTCGAATCACACTCCGTGTGGGCAAGTTCACTATTGGGGACGGGTCGTACGGCCGTGTCGGTAGTCCCTAAACTCAGCTTGTTCTCAAGGAGGGAGCCATCGTGCGCAAGGTGCTCATCGCCAACCGTGGCGAAATCGCTGTCCGTGTTGCTCGGGCTTGCCGGGATGCCGGGATCGCGAGCGTAGCCGTCTACGCCGATCCGGACCGGGACGCCCTGCATGTGCGCGCGGCCGACGAAGCGTTCGCTCTGGGCGGTGACACCCCGGCCGCCAGTTATCTGGACATGGCCAAGGTGCTCCAGGCAGCCAAGGACTCGGGGGCGGACGCGATCCACCCGGGTTACGGCTTCCTCTCGGAGAACGCGGAGTTCGCCCAGGCCGTGCTGGACGCGGACCTGACGTGGATCGGCCCGCCGCCGCAGGCGATCCGCGACCTGGGTGACAAGGTCGCCGCCCGCCACATCGCCCAGCGCGCCGGCGCGCCGCTGGTGGCAGGCACGCCGGACCCGGTCTCGGGTTCCGACGAGGTCGTGGAGTTCGCCGAGAAGAACGGCCTGCCGGTCGCGATCAAGGCGGCCTTCGGCGGTGGCGGCCGCGGCCTGAAGGTCGCCCGCACGCTGGAGGAGATCCCCGAGCTGTACGACTCCGCGGTCCGTGAGGCCGTCGCGGCCTTCGGCCGGGGCGAGTGCTTCGTCGAGCGCTACCTGGACAAGCCGCGCCACGTGGAGACCCAGTGCCTGGCCGACCAGCACGGCAACGTCGTCGTCGTCTCGACGCGTGACTGCTCACTGCAGCGCCGCCACCAGAAGCTCGTCGAGGAGGCCCCGGCGCCCTTCCTGTCCGAGGCGCAGAACGCCGAGCTGTACGCGGCCTCGAAGGCGATCCTGAAGGAGGCCGGCTACGTCGGCGCCGGCACCGTCGAGTTCCTCGTCGGCATGGACGGCACGATCTCCTTCCTCGAGGTCAACACCCGCCTCCAGGTGGAACACCCCGTCACCGAGGAGGTCACCGGCCTCGACCTCGTCCGCGAGATGTTCCGCATCGCCGACGGCGAGGAGCTCGGTTACGGCGACCCGGCCGTGCGCGGCCACTCCTTCGAGTTCCGGATCAACGGCGAGGACCCGGGCCGCGGCTTCCTCCCCGCCCCCGGCACCGTCACCCTCTTCGACCCGCCCACCGGTCCGGGCGTCCGCCTGGACGCGGGCGTGGAGACCGGCAGCGTCATCGGTCCCGCCTGGGACTCCCTCCTCGCGAAGCTGGTCGTGACCGGCGCGACCCGTGAGCAGGCCTTGCAGCGCGCCGCGCGTGCGCTGAGCGAGTTCACCGTCGAGGGCATGGCCACCGCCATCCCCTTCCACCGCGCGGTCGTCACCGACCCGGCGTTCACCTCGGACCCCTTCCAGGTCCACACCCGGTGGATCGAGACGGAGTTCGTCAACGACATCAAGCCCTTCACGGTGCCCGCGGACCAGGACGCCGACGAGGAGTCCGGCCGCGAGACCGTGGTCGTCGAGGTCGGCGGCAAGCGCCTCGAGGTGTCCCTGCCGTCCTCGCTCGGCATGAGCCTGGCCCGCACCGGCCTCGCGGCGGGGGCGAAGCCCAAGCGCCGCGCGGCGAAGAAGTCCGGCTCGGCGGCCTCCGGCGACACCCTCGCTTCCCCGATGCAGGGCACGATCGTCAAGATCGCCGTCGAGGAGGGGCAGGAGGTCAAGGAGGGCGACCTCATCGTCGTGCTCGAAGCGATGAAGATGGAGCAGCCCCTCAACGCGCACCGATCCGGCACCGTCAAGGGCCTGGCGGCCGAGGTCGGCACGTCGATCTCCTCCGGCGCCGCGATCTGCGAGATCAAGGACTGACGCTCGTCCTCGTGCACTGGGGGCCCGGCATCCGCCGGGCCCCCAGTGGCATCCTGGGACGCGGAAGCGGACACCAGGAGGACAGGGCTATGGCGATGAGCACGACACCGGCCCGGCCGATGCGCGCCGACGCGCGCCGCAACCGCGACCGGCTGGTGAGCGAGGCGCGGGCGTCCTTCGCGGCCCACGGCACGGACGCGTCGCTGGAGGACATCGCCCGGAGGGCGGGCGTCGGCATCGGCACGCTCTACCGGCACTTCCCGAACCGCCACGCTTTGATGAACGCGGTGTTCCAGGACGCCCTGACCGACCTGCTCGACCGTTCCCGCGTGCTGGCGCACGCCGAACAGCCCTGCGCCGCGCTCGTGGAGTGGCTGGGTGCGATCGTCGCCCATGCGGGTGAGTACCGGGGCCTGGCGCAGGCACTCATGTCGGCTTCCGCGGACGAGACCTCGGCGCTGACGTCCTGTCATGTGCCGTTGCGTCAGGCGGGCGAGCGGCTGCTCTCCCGGGCCAGGACGAGCGGCTCGGTCCGGGCGGACGTGTCGATCGACGACCTGCTGCGCCTCACCAACGCGATCGCGCTGGCCACGGAGCAGGCCCCGGCCGATCCGGCCCTGGCCGGCCGCCTGCTGCGGCTGGCGCTGCACGGACTGAAGGCGGACCCGGCCGATCCGCGGCCGTCATCCCCGCTCGGCGGCTGAGGGCGCCGTCCGGTACCCCGCGCCCTAGCGTCGCCGCATGTCCGCGACGCGGCCCACCGGCCCGTCCGCCAGCACCGCCGCGCTCCGCAGTTGCGGCCCGAGACCTCCCGGCCCTCCGTGGCCGCCCTGGGTGCGCCGCTGCCCGGGCAGCGGCATCTCCTGCCTGGGCTGCCGTCCAGGAGGCGGGGCGTCTCCGGCCGAGGTATCCGCGTCGGGTCCCGCCACCGTGATCTCCACCCCCTGGTCGGCCAGGGCCTGCAGCTCGGTGGCCGCACGCTCGTCGTGCACCGGTGGCTCGTCCGTCACCAGACGGGTGATCAGCTCCGTGGGCACCGTCTGGAACATGGTGTCGGAGCCGAGCTTCGTGTGGTCCGCGAGGACCACCACCTCGGCGGCGGCCTGCACCAGCGCCCGGTCCACGCTGGCCGAGAGCATGTTGGACGTGGACAGCCCCCGCTCCGCGGTCAGCCCGCTCCCGGAGAGGAAGGCCCGGGAGACCCGCAGCCCCTGGAGGGACTGTTCGGCCCCGCTGCCGACGAGGGCGTAGTTGCTCCCCCGCAGCGTGCCGCCTGTCATCACCACCTCCACCCGGTTGGCATGGGCCAACGCCTGGGCGACGAGCAGCGAGTTGGTGACCACGGTCAGACCGGGCACACGTGCGAGCCGGCGGGCCAGCTCCTGCGTGGTCGTTCCGGCGCCGACCACGATGGCCTCGCCTTCACCGACCAGGCCGGCCGCCAGATCGGCGATGGCCGTTTTCTCCGCGGTGGCAAGATGGGATTTCTGCGGAAAGCCGGACTCCCGCGTAAAACCGCCCGGCAATACCGCACCGCCGTGCCGGCGGTCGAGGAGTCCTTCTGCCTCCAGCGCCCGCACGTCCCGCCGTACGGTCACTTCGGAGGTCTGGACGACGCGGGCGAGCTCACGGAGCGATACTGCCCCGTTGGCGCGCACCATTTCGAGGATCAATTGACGACGTTCTGCAGCGAACACGAAACTGACAGTAACCTGGCCGTACGTTGCTTTTCAGCAGTTTGCGCCGAATAAGAGAAGTTGTACATGCGTGAGGCCCCCTAGTGGTATAGGGGGCCTCGTCGCAGGTGGAGCGGTCCGTACTACGCCTCGCCGGCCGACTTACGGGTGTGCAACTGGCGGGCGACCTCGGCGATCGAGCCCGACAGGGAGGGGTAGACCGTGAAGGCGTTCGCGATCTGCTCCACCGTCAGGTTGTTGTCGACCGCGAGCGAGATCGGGTGGATCAGCTCGCTGGCCCTCGGTGCGACGACACAGCCGCCTACCACGATGCCGGTGCCCGGGCGGCAGAGGATCTTGACGAACCCGTCCCTGATGCCCTGCATCTTGGCGCGCGGGTTGCGCAGCAGCGGCAGCTTCACGACACGGGCGTCGATCTTGCCGGAGTCGACGTCGGCCTGACTGTAACCGACCGTGGCGATCTCGGGGTCGGTGAAGACGTTCGCGGAGACCGTCTTCAGGTTCAGCGGCGCCACGGCGTCGCCGAGGAAGTGGTACATCGCGATCCGGCCCTGCATCGCGGCGACCGAGGCCAGCGCGAAGATCCCGGTGACGTCACCGGCCGCGTACACGCCGGGGGCGCTGGTGCGGGAGACCCGGTCGGTGCGGATGTGCCCGGAGTCCTTGAGCTGCACCCCGGACTCCTCCAGGCCCATGCCCGCGGTGTTCGGGATCGCACCGACCGCCATGAGGCAGTGGGTACCGGAGATGACGCGGCCGTCGGCCAGCGTGACCTCGACCCGGTCGCCGACGCGCTTGGCGGACTGCGCGCGGGAGCGCGCCATGACGTTCATGCCCCGGCGGCGGAAGACGTCCTCAAGGACGGCCGCCGCGTCCGGGTCCTCGCCGGGGAGCACCCGGTCGCGGGATGAGACCAGGGTCACGCGTGAGCCCAGTGCCTGGTAGGCGCCGGCGAACTCGGCGCCGGTGACACCGGATCCGACGACGATGAGCTCCTCGGGGAGCTCGTCGAGGTCGTAGACCTGGGTCCAGTTCAGGATGCGCTCGCCGTCGGGCAGGGCGTCCGGGATCTCCCGAGGGTGGCCGCCCGTCGCGATCAGGACCGCGTCGGCGGTGAGCCGCTCCTCGGTCCCGTCGGCCGCGGTCACCACGACCTGCCGGGAGCCGTCGGAGGCCTGGAGGCCCTCCAAGCGGCCGCGGCCCCGCATGACCCTGGCCCCCGCGCGGGTGACGGAGGCGGTGATGTCGTGGGACTGGGCGAGCGCCAGGCGCTTCACCCGCCGGTTGACCTTGCCGAGGTCGACCCCGACCACCCGCGCCACCTGTTCGATGTGCGGGGTGTCGTCGGCGACGATGATGCCCAGTTCCTCGTAGGAGGAGTCGAAGGTGGTCATCACCTCGGCCGTCGCGATCAGGGTCTTCGAGGGCACGCAGTCGGTGAGTACCGACGCGCCGCCGAGGCCGTCGCAGTCGACGACGGTCACCTCCGCGCCGAGCTGGGCGCCCACCAATGCAGCCTCGTAGCCGCCGGGGCCGCCGCCGATGATCACGATCCGGGTCACGAAAAGTCCGCCTCGCGTGGTGTCATCCCACGGCCGTCTGCCGCCCCGGCCGGGGGTCCGGGGGGCCGCCCCGGCGTATGCAGTACGTAATTCATTGTCCCGCACGCGCCAAGCTGCTTCGCCCCGGGGCCCTCCATACGGGCACGCGCCCGGTCGAGGCGCGGTTCACCGGCCGCCGCAGGGCGTCCCGCACGGGTGGTCCCTCGCCCCGGAACCGCCGCACCGCGCGTCACCTCCCGTACCCTCGACCCCATGTCGCTCTACGCCGCGTATGCCGGCAACCTCGACGCGCGGCTGATGACGCGCCGCGCACCGCACTCCCCGCTGCGCGGCACGGGCTGGCTCAACGGCTGGCGGCTGACGTTCGGGGGAGAGCAGATGGGCTGGGAGGGCGCGCTGGCCACGGTGGTGGAGGCCCCCCGCTCCCAGGTCTTCGTGGCGCTGTACGACCTGGCACCCATGGACGAGGACTCCATGGACCGCTGGGAGGGCGTCGGCCTCGACGTCTACCGGCGCATGCGCGTGCGCGTCCACACGCTGGACGGCGACGAGCCCGCCTGGATGTACGTGCTGAACGGTTACGAGGGCGGGCTGCCCTCCGCCAGGTACCTGGGCGAGGTGGCGGATGCCGCCGAGTCCGCCGGAGCACCGCACGACTACGTGATGAACGTGCGCAAGCACCCCTGCTGAACCTGGGCCCGCCACAGTTTCTGTACGAGAATACGAAGAGGTCCGGCCAGACTCTCAACGAGCACATCTACGCGCGTAGGGAATCAGCGGTTACCCTCATCCGCGTGAACGTATCTGTTATTCCGGACCACATCCAGGGCGACCCCCTCGCCGCCGCCGCCGACGCCGCCGCCCGCCTGCGCGAGCTGACCGGCGTCGAGACCCACGACGTCGCTCTCGTGATGGGCTCCGGGTGGGCCCCCGCCGGCGAGGCGCTCGGCGCCCCGGAGGCCGAGTTCCCCGTCACCGCGCTGCCCGGCTTCCCGGCCCCGGCCGTGGAGGGGCACGGTGGCACGATCCGCTCGTACCGGATCGGCGAGAAGCGCGTCCTGGTCTTCCTCGGCCGCACGCACTACTACGAGGGCCGCGGCGTCGCGGCCGTGGCGCACGGCGTGCGCACGGCCGTCGCGGCGGGCTGCGGGACGATCGTCCTGACCAACGGCTGCGGCGGGCTGCGCGAGGGCATGCGCCCCGGCCAGCCGGTCCTCATCAGCGACCACATCAACCTCACGTCGGCCTCGCCGATCGTGGGCGCGAACTTCGTCGACCTGACCGACCTGTACTCGCCGCGGCTGCGCGCCCTGTGCAAGGAGATCGACGACACGCTCGAGGAGGGCGTGTACGTACAGTTCCCCGGCCCGCACTACGAGACCCCGGCCGAGATCGGCATGGTCCGGGTCATGGGCGGCGACCTCGTCGGCATGTCGACGGTCCTGGAGGCCATCGCGGCGCGTGAGGCCGGTGCCGAGGTGCTGGGCATCTCCCTGGTCACGAACCTGGCCGCGGGCCTGAGCGGCGAGCCCCTCAACCACGAGGAGGTCCTCCAGGCCGGCCGCGACTCCGCCACCCGGATGGGCGCCCTGCTGGCCCGGGTACTCGACCGCATCTGATCACCCCGCGACCCGGCGGAATCGGCCTCGGCCGGCGTCTCGCGTCGTCCGGGCCCGGCATCATCGGCCGCTCCGGCGATCGGGGCGCGGCGGTCCGGGGCCCCTCGACCGGAGCACCGGTCACGGAAGGGGCCGGCGGGGTGACCGCCCCGCGCGACAGCCGACCCTCCCCGCCCCACACAACCGCACCGCAGAAAGGCGGACACCGTGCAGCAGGACCTCATCACGCGGGCCAGGACCTGGCTCGCCGAGGACCCGGACCCCGAGACCCGCGCGGAGCTCGCCGGGCTCATCGACGCCGGTGACCTCACCGAGCTCGCCGACCGCTTCGCCGGCACGCTCCAGTTCGGCACGGCGGGCCTGCGGGGCGAGATCGGCGCCGGGCCGATGCGCATGAACCGCTCCGTCGTCATCCGTGCCGCCGCGGGTCTGGCCGCCTACCTGCGGGCGCAGGGACAGGCCGGCGGGCTCGTCGTCATCGGTTACGACGCCCGGTACAAGTCGGCCGACTTCGCCCGCGACACCGCGGCCGTGATGACCGGAGCGGGGCTGCGCGCGGCGGTGCTCCCCCGCCCGCTGCCCACACCCGTCCTGGCGTTCGCCATACGGCACCTCGGGGCGGTCGCCGGCGTGGAGGTCACTGCCAGCCACAACCCGCCGCGCGACAACGGCTACAAGGTCTACCTGGGTGACGGCTCGCAGATCGTGCCTCCGGCCGACGCGGAGATCGCCGCCGCGATCGAGGCGGTCGGCCCGCTCGAGCGTGTGCCGCGTCCCGAGTCCGGCTGGGAGACCCTCGGCGAAGAGGTCCTGGCCGCCTACCTCGCCCGTACGGACGCCGTCCTCAGCCCCGGCTCACCCCGGACCGCCCGGACCGTCTACACCGCCATGCACGGCGTCGGCACGTCCGTCCTGACCGCGGCCTTCGCACGGGCCGGGTTCCCCGAGCCGGTGCTGGTCGCCGAACAGGCCGAGCCCGACCCGGCGTTCCCCACCGTCGCCTTCCCCAACCCGGAGGAGCCGGGGGCCATGGACCTGGCCTTCGCGACCGCACGCGCGGCCCGGCCGGACATCGTCATCGCCAACGACCCGGACGCCGACCGCTGCGCCGTCGCCGTACCCGACCCCGCCGTCGAGGGCGGCTGGCGGATGCTGCGGGGCGACGAGGTCGGCGCGCTGCTCGCCGCGCACCTCGTCGAGCGGGGCGTCACGGGCGTGTTCGCCGAGTCGATCGTCTCCTCGTCACTGCTGGGGCGTATCGCCGAGAAGGCCGGCCTCGGCTACGAGGAGACGCTGACGGGCTTCAAGTGGATCGCGCGCGTCGACGGGCTGAGGTACGGCTACGAGGAGGCGCTCGGTTACTGCGTCGACCCGGACGGGGTGCGCGACAAGGACGGCATCACGGCCGCCCTGCTGATCGCGGAGCTGGCCTCCGCGCTCAAGGAGAAGGGCCGCACCCTCCTGGACCTGCTGGACGACCTGGCCGTCGAGCACGGGCTGCACGCGACGGACCAGCTGTCCGTCCGGGTCGAGGACCTGTCGGTCATCGCCGACGCCATGCGGCGCCTGCGCGAGAACCCGCCGGCCGAACTGGCCGGCCTGCCCGTCACCTCGGCCGAGGACCTCTCCCTGGGCACCGGCGCGCTGCCGCCCACCGACGGCCTGCGCTACCACCTGACGGGCGCCCGGGTCATCGTCCGCCCGAGCGGCACCGAGCCCAAGCTCAAGTGCTACCTGGAGGTCGTCGTCCCGGTCGCATCGGCCGACGAGCTGCCCGGGGCGGCCGCGAAGGGCGCCGGACTCCTCGCCGCCGTCAAGCGCGACCTGGCAGCCGCGGCCGGCATCTGAGCGGGCCGCACAGGGGAGGCGAAGGCGGCGTGACCGGTGGGCACGCGCGCGGGCCCGACGCCCCGCTCCCCCGTCAGCTGACGGCGAACAGGACCACGAGCGCCACCAGACCCACGGCGGCCGGGGCGATCACCTCGTAGGCCCAGCGCACCGAGGCGGTCGTCGTGGCCTTCTCGGTGCGGGCGGCGGCGCGCTCGGCGAGCTCCCGCAGGTCGCCCACCGTCTGATCCGCGGCGGCCGTAAGCGCCTGGGAGTCGCGGACGTCGGCGTGCGCGGACGTGCGGCCGTAGGGATCGTCGTGCGCCCGCTGGACGGCCTTCCTGGACGCCCGCTTGCGCTCGCGCAGCGAGACCGGGACCGCCCACAACTGATACTTGTCACCGCCGTGGGTGAAGATCTCGCTGGAGTACGTGGCGCGTACCGTGGAGACGTCGGCCCACGGCACCACGATCGTGCGGAACGGGTTGCGGATGCGGATCCGCTCGACGTCGGCGAAGACCGCAGGCCTCAGGGTGAACGCGACGATCAGCGGGACCACGGTCAGCAGGGCGGCCAGTGACAGCCAGGGCACCCGCCCCGTGCCCCGGAACACCGCGTCCCCGCCGATCCAGCCGACCAGCAGGATCAGCAGCACGCCGCTGACGATGCCGGCACCCGACCGGTAGGTCCGGTCGGCGTGGGCGGGCTCGGCGGAGGGTGTGGGACTCGTCATGCTCCCGATTCTGCCTGAAGTGGCGGAGCAGGTGCGGCCCGGCCTCGCGGAGGTCGCGGGAGGACCGGAAGGAGAACGGGCCTGTACATGTTGCTACGCGCGTAGATATGCTGGTGTGGTGACCATGCCCACCACTGCTCCAGCATTCGCCGACGCGACGGCGTCCGACAGTGCGCTGCGCCGCTTCCTGCACGGGCTGCCCGGCGTCGACACCGTCGGCCTCGAAGCGCGCGCCGCGTCCCTCGGCACACGATCGATCAAGACGACCGCCAAGGCGTACGCGATCGATCTCGCCATCTCGATGATCGACCTGACGACGCTGGAAGGCGCGGACACCCCGGGCAAGGTCCGGGCTCTCGCCGCCAAGGCCGTCAACCCCGACCCCACCGACCGCACGACCCCGCGCACCGCCGCGGTCTGCGTCTATCCCGACATGGCGGCGACCGCCGTCGCGGCGCTGGCGGGCTCCGGGGTGAAGGTGGCCTCCGTGGCGACGGCCTTCCCCGCCGGCCGCGCCGCGCTCGACGTCAAGCTCGCGGACGTCCGCGACGCCGTGGCGGCCGGGGCCGACGAGATCGACATGGTGATCGACCGGGGGGCCTTCCTCTCCGGCCGTTACCTCAAGGTGTACGAGGAGATCGTCGCCGTGAAGGCCGAGTGCGGCTCGGCGCGGCTCAAGGTGATCTTCGAGACCGGCGAGCTGTCGACGTACGACAACATCCGGCGCGCCTCCTGGCTCGGGATGCTGGCGGGGGCGGACTTCATCAAGACGTCGACCGGCAAGGTCGCCACGAACGCGACGCCGGCGAACACCCTGCTGATGCTGGAGGCCGTGCGCGACTTCCGGCAGCAGACGGGTGTGCAGATCGGCGTGAAGCCCGCCGGCGGCATCCGCACCACCAAGGACGCCATCAAGTTCCTGGTCCTGGTGAACGAGACCGCGGGCGAGGACTGGCTGGACAACCACTGGTTCCGCTTCGGCGCCTCCAGCCTGCTGAACGACCTGCTGATGCAGCGCCAGAAGCTCAGCACCGGCCGTTACTCCGGCCCCGATTACGTGACGGTGGACTGATCCCCATGGCATCTGCATTCGAATACGCGCCGGCTCCGGAGTCCCGCTCCGTCGTCGACATCGCCCCCTCGTACGGCCTGTTCATCGACGGCGAGTTCACCGAGGCCGCCGACGGCAAGGTCTTCAAGACGGTCAGCCCCTCGTCCGAGGAGGTGCTCTCCGAGGTCGCACGGGCCGGCTCCGAGGACGTGGACCGGGCCGTGAAGGCCGCACGCAAGGCGTTCGAGAAGTGGTCGGCCCTGCCCGGCTCCGAGCGCGCCAAGTACCTCTTCCGGATCGCCAGGATCATCCAGGAGCGCTCCCGGGAGCTCGCCGTCCTGGAGACCCTGGACAACGGCAAGCCGATCAAGGAGACCCGCGACGCGGACCTCCCGCTGGTCGCCGCTCACTTCTTCTACTACGCGGGCTGGGCCGACAAGCTGGACCACGCGGGCTACGGGGCGAACCCCCGTCCGCTCGGGGTGGCCGGCCAGATCATCCCGTGGAACTTCCCGCTGCTGATGCTGGCCTGGAAGATCGCCCCGGCGCTCGCCACCGGCAACACCGTGGTGCTGAAGCCCGCCGAGACGACTCCGCTCTCCGCCCTGTTCTTCGCGGACATCTGCCGCCAGGCCGGCCTGCCCAAGGGTGTCGTCAACATCCTGACGGGTTACGGCGACGCGGGCGAGGCACTCGTCTCGCACCCCGACGTGAACAAGGTCGCCTTCACCGGCTCGACCGCGGTCGGCAAGGCGATCGCCCGGCAGATCGCCGGCACGGACAAGAAGGCCACGCTCGAACTGGGCGGCAAGGGCGCGAACATCGTCTTCGACGACGCACCGGTCGACCAGGCGGTCGAGGGCATCGTCACCGGGATCTTCTTCAACCAGGGCCAGGTCTGCTGCGCGGGATCGCGGCTGCTGGTCCAGGAGTCGGTCCAGGACGAGGTGCTGGACGCCCTGAAGCGCAGGCTGTCCACGCTGCGGCTCGGCGATCCGCTGGACAAGAACACCGACATCGGCGCGATCAACTCCGCCGAGCAGCTCGCCCGGATCACCGCCCTGGTGGAGACCGGCGAGGCGGAGGGCGCGGAGCGCTGGTCGGCCCCCTGCGACCTCCCGTCGTCGGGTTACTGGTTCGCCCCGACCCTCTTCACCAACGTCACCCAGGCGCACACGGTGGCCCGTGACGAGATCTTCGGCCCGGTGCTGTCCGTCCTCTCGTTCCGGACCCCGGACGAGGCGGTCGCCAAGGCGAACAACAGTCAGTACGGCCTCTCGGCAGGCATCTGGACGGAGAAGGGCTCCCGCATCCTCGCGGTGGCGAACAAGCTCCGCGCGGGCGTCGTCTGGGCCAACACGTTCAACAAGTTCGACCCGACCTCGCCGTTCGGCGGATACAAGGAGTCGGGCTTCGGCCGCGAAGGCGGCCGCCACGGTCTGGAGGCCTACCTCGATGTCTGACGGGCGACTGAGCGTCTTCAAGACCTACAAGCTGTACGTCGGGGGCAAGTTCCCCCGCTCCGAGAGCGGCCGGGTGTACGAGGTGACCGCGAAGAAATCAGCCACTGCCGCAGCGGGCAAGGGCAAGTGGCTGGCCAACGCCCCGCTGTCGTCCCGCAAGGACGCCCGTGACGCGGTCGTCGCCGCGCGCAAGGCGTTCGGCGGCTGGTCGGGCGCGACGGCGTACAACCGCGGCCAGGTCCTCTACCGCGTCGCGGAGATGCTGGAGGGGCGCCGGGACCAGTTCGTGCGCGAGGTCGCGGACGCGGAGGGGCTGTCGAAGTCCAAGGCCGCGGCCGTCGTCGACGCGGCGGTCGACCGCTGGGTCTGGTATGCGGGCTGGACCGACAAGATCGGCCAGATCGTGGGCGGGGCGAACCCGGTGGCGGGCCCGTTCTTCAACCTCTCCACCCCGGAGCCGACGGGCGTGGTGGCGGTCCTGGCGCCGCAGGAGTCGTCCTTCCTCGGCCTGGTCTCGGTGATCGCCCCGGTGATCGCGACCGGCAACACCGCGGTCGTCGTCGCCTCGGCGGACGCACCCCTTCCCGCGCTCTCGCTGGGCGAGGTACTGGCCACCTCCGACCTGCCGGGCGGCGTGGTGAACATCCTGTCGGGGAGGACGGCCGAGCTCGCGGCCCCGCTGGCCTCCCACCAGGACGTCAACGCCATCGACCTCACCGGCGCCGACGCCGAACTGGCGACGGAACTGGAGATCGCGGCCGCGGACAACCTGAAGCGCGTCGTGCGCAACCGTCCACAGGCTGTGGACGGGGCGGACTGGTCGGCCGACCCGGGCACGCACCGCCTGACGGCCTTCCTGGAGACCAAGACGGTCTGGCACCCGACGGGCGCCCTGGGGGCCTCCGGCTCCTCGTACTGAGCCGCCGGACGCGCGTGCGGGGCCGCCCCGAGCGGCCCCGTACGCGCGTCCGCGGTCGATTCAGCCGGTGATCAGACCGGTCACCTCGCCGATCACGGGCAGGTCGCCCAGAGCGGCCCCGCTGGTCAGCGGGTCTGTGACGAGGGCTGTGGTCACCGGCTTGAAGTCGGCGATCTGGGTACCCACCGCGTTGTCCAGCGGATCCACCCCCGTCCCGGCGAGCGGATCCAGCTGCAGGTCCGTGACGGGCTTGACGGCCCCCGCGAGTCCGTAGCCGAGGGCGCTGGTCAGTGCGGGCGACGCCGCCTCGCCGACCGCCCCCAGGGTGCTGTCCGCGGAGTCCGCACCGGTGGCGGGTGTGGCGGGCAGGACGGCGGCCTGGGCCGCCGTGCCTCCCGCACCGAGTGCCGCACCCAGTGCGGTGAGGGTCAGACCGGCGCGCAGCAGTGCGCGGCGGGGGGGCTTGGACAGTGCGTGACGTGCCATGTTTTCCCACCTGATCGGGACGTGTTGAGTAATCATCCGTGCGCGCAGAGTAGTTGAGGTGTGATGCTCGATACCAACAGGACCTCCGGGGGATCCCCTACGCGGGTCAATGCCTCACACTTCTGTTCTGTGAGTTCCCAACCGATCCCCACTCGCGTCGTGCTGCTCGCCGGTCCTTCCGGCTCCGG
The DNA here is from genome assembly GCF_042803195.1 of Streptomyces sp. NPDC057428. Classification (NCBI taxonomy): domain Bacteria; kingdom Bacillati; phylum Actinomycetota; class Actinomycetes; order Kitasatosporales; family Streptomycetaceae; genus Streptomyces; species Streptomyces sp. NPDC057428. Next base: position 68,341 of record NZ_JBHVCT010000002.1, on the reverse strand, counting down.
CAAGTCGTCCCTCGCTGCCCGCAGCGGTCTGCCCGTGCTGCGCCTGGACGACTTCTACAAGGAGGGAAACGACCCGACACTGCCCCGGGTCACCGGTAGTACCGACATCGACTGGGACTCGGCGCTGTCCTGGGACGCGGACGGTGCGGTCGCGGCCGTCGCCGAGCTGTGCCGCACGGGGCGTACGGACGTCCCGCTGTACGACATCGCCACGAGCGCGCGGGTCGGCCGCGAGACGCTCGACATCGAACGCACGCCCCTGTTCGTCGCCGAGGGCATCTTCGCGGCGGACATAGTGGAGCGCTGCCAGGAGCTCGGCATACTGGCCGACGCCCTGTGCCTGCGCGGGCGGCCGTCCACGACGTTCCGCCGGCGTCTGCTGCGGGATCTGCGGGAAGGGCGGAAGTCCGTGCCGTTCCTGCTGCGGCGCGGGTGGCGGCTGATGCGGGCCGAGCGGCACATCGTGGCCCGCCAGGCCGCGCTGGGCGCGTATCCCTGCGCCAAGCAGGAGGCGCTGGGCCGCCTGGCCGCCGCCGCGGCGGGCCGCTGTCTCGCTCCCCGGAGCCGGGTACCGAACTGAGGCCGTGACCGCCCGGACCCGGGCCGTCGTGGCCGTCGCGCGACGAAACAGCGGGGGCGGACAGGACCCCCCGGCCTGTCCGCCCCCGCTGCGTGTCACCCCCGTACCGCCGCTTCCCCCGAAGCGGCGGCGTTCTCCCCCGTTCCCCCGTAGACCTCAGGCCACCAGCTCGCCGAAGGACTCCTCCTCGTCACGGCCGAAGCTGAGGACGTCGTCCTCGCGCAGCCGGCGGAGCGACCGCCAGATGCTCGACTTCACCGTGCCGACACTGATGCCGAGTATGGACGCGATCTCCGGGTCCGTGCGGCCCTCGTAGTAGCGCAGGACCAGCATCGTGCGCTGGAGTTCGGGCAGCCGCGCCAGCGCCTGCCAGAGCACCGCACGCAGTTCCGTGCCCCGCATCGCGTCCGTGTCGCCGACCGTCTCCGGCAGCTCCTCGGTCGGGTACTCGTTCAGCTTTCGCCTGCGCCATGCGCTGATGTGCAGGTTGGTCATGGTCCGGCGGAGGTATCCGCCGACCGCCGCCTTGTCGCTGATCCTGTCCCACGCCCGGTACGTCGAGAAGAGGGCGCTCTGCAGCAGGTCCTCGGCCTCGAACCGGTCGCCGGTCAGGTGGTAGGCGGTCGCGTACAGGGAGGCACGGCGCTCCTGGACGTAGGCGGTGAACGCCACCTCGGCGCTCTCGGCCTGCGCCGGGACCTTCCGCTCCCCCGAGCCCTCCCCGTACGCTTTTCCCCCGTTTTCCCCCGTGGACGCGTCAACCATCGTCAGGTACGACGAGTGCTGACGACCGGCACCCCGGAAACACCCACGCGCTCCGGTGCCGGACTTCTCCGGGCTCCTCCCGACGTCGTGGAGGCGTGTGACAACTGCGCTTGAGGTGGTGCTGTGCAGTGCGTTCATCTGGCGCCCCCCATCGGTGGAGTCCGTTCGTTCCGTGTGCCATTGAGCTTGCCGGGGCAGTTTCATGGCGCTGTCCCCCGACTGTCACAGGGCTGTCACAGGGCGGGCCGGGCACCCGCGCCGGGGATCGAGCCGGGGATCAAGTAGGGGGGATTGTCGAAAGGTGGCAGCACCATGGGCCAGAATGGCCCCCGTGCCTTTCCTGTTGCTGATCGAGGACGACGACGCCATCCGCACGGCCCTCGAACTCTCGCTGTCTCGCCAGGGCCACCGTGTGGCCACCGCGGCGACGGGAGAGGACGGCCTGGAGCTGCTCCGGGAGCAGCGGCCGGACCTGGTCGTGCTGGACGTGATGCTGCCCGGGATCGACGGTTTCGAGGTCTGCCGGCGCATCCGGCGCACCGACCAGCTGCCGATCATTCTGCTGACCGCGCGCAGCGACGACATCGACGTCGTGGTGGGACTGGAGTCCGGCGCGGACGACTACGTGGTGAAACCCGTGCAGGGCCGGGTGCTCGACGCCCGTATCCGTGCGGTTCTGCGGCGCGGCGAGAGGGAGTCGACCGACTCGGCGACGTTCGGGAGTGTCGTCATCGACCGTTCGGCGATGACCGTCACCAAGAACGGGGAGGACCTGCAGCTCACGCCGACCGAGCTGCGTCTCCTGCTCGAACTGAGCCGCAGGCCCGGACAGGCCCTTTCGCGGCAGCAGTTGCTGCGTCTGGTGTGGGAACACGACTACCTCGGTGACTCGCGGCTGGTGGACGCCTGCGTGCAGCGGCTGCGGGCGAAGGTGGAGGACGTGCCCTCCTCGCCGACGCTGATCCGTACCGTGCGCGGCGTCGGCTACCGGCTGGACTCGCCTCAGTGAGCGATCCCGCGAAGCGTTCCGTACTCGCGGGTCTTCGCTGGACCAGCCTGAGGCTGCGGCTGCTGATCGTGTTCGCGCTGGTGGCCCTGACGGCCGCGGTGTCCGCCTCGGGCATCGCGTACTGGCTCAACCGTGAGGCCGTGCTGACGCGCACCCAGGACTCGGCGCTGGGCGACTTCCGCCGCCAGATGCAGAACAAGGCCGCCTCGCTGCCACTGGAGCCTTCGTCGACGGACCTTCGGGACGCCGCCGAGCAGATGGCGAGCAGCGGCCCCGGCTACCAAGTACTGCTGGTCGGCACGCGTGACGGCAAGCCCGTCACCGGGTCGTCCGACATCGACTCGTTCACCAAGGTCGACGTGCCCGCGTCGCTGCAGAAGCAGGTGAACAAGAAGCAGCCGCTGACGTCGAGCAACACCTTTGAGTACCACCTGTTCTGGCAGCGCACGACGATGGGCGGCACGCCCTACCTGGTGGCCGGCACGAAGATCATCGGTGGTGGTCCGGCCGGCTACATGCTGAAGTCGCTCGACCAGGAGCGCGAGGACCTGAGTTCGCTCGCCTGGTCGCTGGGCATCGCCACGGCGCTGGCCCTCGTCGGATCGGCACTCCTCGCCCAGGCGGCCGCGACGACGGTGCTGCGACCGGTGCAGCGGCTCGGCGACGCGGCCCGCAAGCTCGGCGAGGGGAAGCTCGACACCCGTCTCGCGGTCTCCGGAACGGACGAACTCGCTGATCTCTCCCACACGTTCAACAAGGCTGCGAGTTCCCTGGAGAAGAAGGTCGCCGACATGAGCGCGCGGGAGGAGTCGAGCCGCAGGTTCGTCGCCGACATGTCGCACGAGCTGCGAACTCCCCTGACCGCGATCACGGCGGTCGCCGAGGTGCTGGAGGACGAGGCGGACAGTCTCGACCCGATGATCGCCCCGGCCGTGCACCTGGTGGTGAGCGAGACCCGGCGGCTGAACGACCTGGTCGAGAACCTCATGGAGGTCACCCGCTTCGACGCGGGTACGGCCCGCCTCGTCCTGGACACCGTCGACGTCGCGGACCAGGTGACCGCCTGCATCGACGCCCGCGCCTGGCTGGACGCGGTCGACCTGGACGCGGAGCGCGGCATCATGGTGCGGCTCGATCCGCGGCGGCTCGACGTGATCCTGGCGAACCTGATCGGCAACGCCCTCAAGCACGGCGGTTCGCCGGTGCGGGTGTCGGTACGGACCGACGACGACGATCTCGTCATCGAGGTGCGCGACCACGGCCCGGGCATCCCCGAGGAGGTCCTGCCCCACGTGTTCGACCGCTTCTACAAGGCGAGTGCCTCCAGGCCGCGCTCCGAGGGCAGCGGTCTCGGCCTGTCCATCGCGCTGGAGAACGCGCACATCCACGGCGGTGACATCACGGCCTCGAACCTCCCGGACGGTGAGGGCGCGATGTTCGTGCTGCGGCTCCCGCGTGACGCCGAGGGGCTGACCGGCATGCCGGGCGACGACGACCGGGACGAGAAGGGCGACGCGAAGTGACGCGCAGCGAGCGGGCGTACGGTGCACCGCGAAGGGGCCGTCCGAGGGGCGGCCGGCGCCGGGCCGCAGCAGCACTGGCCGTCGTCGCGGCGTGCGCGGCACTGGCCTCGGGCTGCGGGATCCGGAGCACCTCGGTGCCGGTCGACGCGGGCGCGGCGCCGTCGCGGATGCCGTGCCGTACCGCTGCGTCCGATGCCACCCTGCCCCCTCCGCCGGGGAGCGTCTCGGTGAGGATCCACCTCATCTGCGCCTCTCAGCTCGCGACGGTGGAGCGCACGGCCGAACTCGACGAGTCACGGTCCGACCGGCTCATGGTCGCCCAGGCGCTGCTGGACGAGCTGGAGCGCGAGCCTTCGGCCGACGAGCGGCGGGCCGGCTTCTCCAGCGACGTACCGGTGGGGCTGCGGGCCGCCGATGCCCGCCAGGGTGACCCGAAGGGCACTCTGCGCCTCAGCGAGCAGCCGGAGGACCTCCCCGCGGAGGCACTCGCCCAGGTGGTCTGCACGTTCACGGAGAGCGACGGCATCGGCTCGAACGGCTCGGTGCTGCTCGGAGGGCCGGGGAACTACGCCCCGCGGGGCTATCTGTGCACGTCGGAGACGAAGGCCCGCCCCGCGGAGGTGCCCACGCTGGGTGCGGTAGAGCTTCCTTGAGGCCTCTCCGCCCGTGGTGCCCGGCCGGTCGTGGTACCCGTCACAGAGCCTTCCCCGACGGGGGCGGAACCGATCCTGCCGATCGTGGCGTCTCGGTGTACGTGCGTCACAGTTCGGACGGCCGGGCCGTCATCCGCTTCCGCGCGGCGGGGGTAGTCCTCCTCCTCGCGCACCTCCTGTTCGTCGGCTGGCTGACACTGCGCCCGCTGGACGTGCCCTGGGTGACGGCGGCGAACCTGCAGCCGTTCGACGGGATCAAGGCGGATCTGGCCATGGGCCCGGCGGAGGCCGCACGCCGCATCGGCAAGGGACTGCTGCTGCTGGCGCCGCTGGGCGTGCTGCTGCCGATGGCGGGCGGCCGGCTGCTGGTGTCCCCCTGGGCCTCGCTGGCCCGTACCGTCGCCGCCGGTGCCCTGATCTCGATGGCGATCGAGCTGGGGCAGACGGGAGTGCCCGGTCAGGTCGTCGACGTCGACTCACTGCTGCTGAACACCGTCGGGGTCGCGCTGGCCCATCTGCTGGTCGTCCCGCTGTGCCGGGCCCGGCTGCGCCGGGGCAACCGGGCGGGCGCCGGCGACCTCTCCCGGATGGGGAACGGCACCCGGACGTTCCGGAGCGAGGCTCCTCAGGGATCGACCCCGACGATTACCGGGGTCGGGGTCGCCCCGTAGAGCGACGCCCTGCACCCCTTCGCGGAGTCACTATGGAGGTACCGGGAGCGCGACGGTGCAGCTCCCCGAACGGTTGACGAAGGAGCCCACCATGGCCGCACTTGTCCGCCCCGTTGAAGGACGCATGATCGGTGGAGTGTGCGCAGCGCTGGCACGGCGCTTCGGCACCTCCGCGGGGACGATGCGTGTCATCTTCCTGGTCTCGTGCCTGCTCCCCGGGCCTCAGTTCCTGCTCTACCTGGCCCTGTGGGTACTGCTCCCGTCGGAGAAGTCCCCGGCCGCGACAGCGTGGTGACCTGCGGGACCACGGGGAAAGGACATGTGGGGCGCACACCCTGACCCGGGTGTGCGCCCCACATGCGTGTACGGCTGGTTCAGCGGCCGATCGGCAGGACGCCGGTCAGGCCGCCGGCGGGCAGACCGCCGAGCAGGTTCGTGCCGGGGGCAGACAGGTTCTTGCCGCTGCCGCGCTGCTGCTGCTGGTCGAGAAGTCCGCCGGCCGCCTTCTGCACGGCGGGCAGGGCGTCGGTCACGGAGTCGAGCGCGATGCCGGCGGGCAGCGCACCGGCCGCGGCGTCGAGGGGCACGGCGACGGCGGAGGCGCTGCCCGCACCGGCGGCCGCGAAAGCGGCACCGAGAGCGGCGACACCGAGGGTCCTGACAGCAGACTTCTTCATGTGGAATTCATCCTTGGGAAGGGGATGTGAGCGGCTCTGCAAGGTAGTCAGCCCGGTACCCCTACCGCAAACATGCCGGAACACGGAAAACGGCCGGGACCCGATTCTCCCGGCCGTTCCCCTTTTGCCTCGGTCAGCCGGCGAAGGACGAAGAACCGCTGGTGACAGCCGTCTGCTGGAAGAGCCATTCGGACTTCAGCTCCGCGTAACCAGGCTTCACGACGTCGTTGATCATCGCCAGACGTTCATCGAAAGGAATGAACGCTGATTTCATCGCATTGACTGTGAACCACTGCATGTCGTCGAGCGTGTATCCGAATGTCTCGATCAGTCGCTCGAATTCCTGACTCATGCTCGTACCGCTCATCAGCCGGTTGTCCGTATTCACGGTGGCACGGAAATGCAGCTTCCGCAGCAGTCCGATCGGGTGCTCGGCGTACGAGGCGGCCGCGCCCGTCTGCAGGTTCGAGGTCGGGCAGAGCTCCAGCGGGATGCGCTTGTCTCGCACGTAGGAGGCGAGGCGCCCCAGGGTCACGCTGCCGTCGTCGGCGATCTCGATGTCGTCGATGATCCGCACACCGTGGCCGAGCCGGTCCGCGCCGCACCACTGCAGGGCCTGCCAGATGGACGGCAGCCCGAAGGCCTCGCCCGCGTGGATGGTGAAGTGGTTGTTCTCGCGCTTGAGGTACTCGAACGCGTCCAGGTGCCGGGTGGGCGGGAAGCCCGCCTCGGCGCCGGCGATGTCGAAGCCGACGACACCCAGGTCGCGGTAGCGGTTGGCGAGTTCGGCGATCTCCAGTGCGCGCGCGGCGTGCCGCATGGCGGTGAGCAGCGCGCCCACGCGGATGCGGTGGCCGCTCTCGCGGGCCCTGCGCTCGCCCTCGCGGAAGCCGTCGTTGACCGCCTCGACGACCTCTTCCAGGGTCAGGCCCGCCGTGAGGTGCTGCTCGGGGGCGTACCGCACCTCGGCGTAGACGACTCCGTCCTCCGCGAGGTCCTCCGCACACTCCGCGGCCACCCGGAACAGTGCGTCACGGGTCTGCATGACGGCACAGGTGTGTGCGAAGGTCTCCAGGTAGCGCTCCAGCGAACCTGAGTCGGCCGCCTCGCGGAACCAGACACCCAGCTTGTCGGGCTCGGTCTCGGGGAGTGCGTCGTAACTCTGGGCCAGCGCCAGTTCGATGATCGTGCCGGGGCGGAGGCCGCCGTCGAGATGGTCGTGGAGCAGCACCTTGGGCGCGCGGCGGATCTGTTCGGGGCCGGGGACATTCCGGGTCTGGCTCGTCATTCGGGCACTCTAACGCCTACGCGCGTAGATTTCCGAGTGCCGATGCGTAACAGTGACCGCGGGGCCGGGTCGGATACACCCGCCCTTCTGACACTGTTCTGTCATGGCACAGCGCGCGCTTCCCCTGCCCTCCGCCAGGCTGGGACGGGCCGTTCACACGGCCGGAGCAACACCCGAGGTCAGCGGAGTGGTCCTGCTGCTCCCCGACGGCGAGACCGAATCCCGGCGTCGCCCTTCCCCGCTGTCGTACGCGGCCCAGCTGCCGCTGGCCCGGACCCTGGCCGGGGCGGGGCGGGAGGACGGACTCACGGTGCACGTCGTGCGCTACCGCAGCCGCGGCTGGAACGCCGGGGCCGATCCGGTGGCCGACGCACAGTGGGCGGCGGACGAGGTCGTACGCCGCTACGGCGACGTCCCCGTCTGCCTCGCCGGGCACGGGACGGGCGGCCGGGCCGCCCTGCGGGCCGCGGGGCACACCGCGGTCAACTCCGTGCTGGCGATGGCACCCTGGCTCCCGGACGGCCCCGGGAACGGGCCCGAGCCGGTCAGGCACCTGGCGGGACGCCGGGTGCTGATCGTGCACGGCACGAACGACGCCCGGTCGGATCCCGAGCTCTCCTACCGGCTGGCCGAGCGGGCCAAGAAGGCCAACCGGGACACCTGTCGGTTCGAGGTCCACTCGGACGGACACGCCCTGCGCCAGCACCGGTCGGAGGTGATGGCCCTGGCCGCGGACTTCGTACGGGGTTCGCTGTTCGCCCGGTCGTACGCCCGCCCGGTCGCCGACGCCTTCGCCGCTCCCCCGCCGCTGGGCCTGCGGATGCCGCTCGCGGCGGGGTTCGGGCGGTCGTCACGGCAGTGAGGGCGCCGCCGCGCCGGATCAGTCCGGCAGCAGGCTCCCCCGGCGCGACAGCAGGAACTGTTTGAAGGCGGCCACCGGCGGCGTGTCGGGGTGTCCGTCCAGCCAGGCGACCCCGATCTCCCGGGCCGCGCGCGGCGAGGTCACCGTCAGCTCGGCCACTCCGGGCCTGGCGACGGCGGGTGGTGGGAGCAGGGCGACGCCGAGCCCGGCCGCGACCAGTCCGCGCAGGGTCTCGGCCTCCTCACCCTCGAAGGCGATCCGCGGGGTGAAACCGGCCTCGGCGCAGAGGTCGTCGGTGATCCGCCGCAGCCCGTAACCGGGTTCGAGGGTGACGAACGCTTCGTCGGCCGCCTCGGCGAGGCGGACCCGGCGGCGGCTCGCGAGCCGGTGGTCGTCGGGGACCACGAGGCGCAGCCGCTGCTCGTCCAGGCGCCAGGTGACGAGGTCCGGCTCGTCCGGGACCGGTGAGGTCAGGCAGAGGTCCAGTCCGCCCGTGCGGAGCCGTTCGATCATCGCCTCGCCGTAGTTCTGCACCAGCTGGAAGCGGACCCGGGGGTGGTCGGCGCGGAAGGCCCGGAGCAGGGCGGGAACGGTCTCGGAACCCATCGTGTGCAGGAAACCGAAGGCGACCTTGCCCGCCGTGGGGTCGGCGTCGGCACGCACCGAGTCGGCCGCCTTCTCCACCTCCGCCAGGGCGCGTTCGGCGGATCCGAGGAAGGTGCGGCCGGCGGGGGTGAGGGAGACGGTGCGGCCGCTCCGGGCGAACAGGGCGACGCCCAGGTCCTCCTCGAGCCGCACGATGGCGCGCGACAGCGTCGACTGGGGGACGCCGAGCTCCTGCGCGGCGCGCGTGACGTGCTCGTGCCGGGCCACCGCCTCGAAGTACGCCAGGCGGGGCGCGAGCACGGCGCGGATGTCTTCTTCGTAACTGCCCGGTGACAGCCGAGGCTGTGAGCTGTATTGATGCGCCATGGGAACGATTATGAGGGTTTCATGCATTGGACGCATGAAACCTCGCGCTCTACGTTCGACGCATGCCTCCTGCCAGTACCGGGGCGTCCGCCATCGTGCTGGATGCCGCCGTTCCGTCTTCCGCCGCCTCCTCACCGACCTCGCCGGACCGCCTCGCACCCGGTGGTCCCGGCTACCGGCGCATGAGCTTCGCCCTCTTCGTGGCGGGGATAGCGACTTTCGCCCTCCTCTACTCCACCCAGGCCCTGCTGCCCGCCGTGTCGGCGTCCTTCCACGCCACGGCCGAGCAGGCGAGCTGGACGGTCTCCGCGGCCACTGGCGGGCTGGCCCTGTGCGTCCTCCCGCTGAGCGCACTGTCCGAGCGCTTCGGGCGGCGGCAGATGATGACGGGTTCGCTGGCGGTCGCCGTGGTGATCGGGCTCCTCGTGCCCTTCGCCCCGTCGCTCGGCTGGCTGATCGCGCTGCGCGCGGTCCAAGGCGCGGCCCTGGCGGGACTGCCCGCGTCCGCGATGGCGTACCTGGCCGAGGAGGTACGGCCCAAGGCACTGGTGGGGGCGATCGGGCTCTTCGTCGCGGGCAACAGCATCGGTGGCATGAGCGGCCGCGTGCTCTCCGGCTGGCTCACCCAGCTGTGGGGCTGGCGCGTGGCGGTCGGCGCGATCGGGCTGCTCGCCCTGGCCTGCGCCGTGGCCTTCCACTTCATGGTCCCCGCCGCCCGGCACTTCACCCCGGCCACGCTCAACCCGAGGGCCCTGGCGAAGACCGTCGGCGGCCACCTCGCCAACCCCCTGCTGCGACGGCTGTACGCGATCGGCGCGCTGTTCATGACGGTGTTCGGCGCGGTCTACACCGTGATCGGCTACCGGCTCACCGACGAGCCCTTCAGTCTTCCGCAGGGCGTCGTCGGGTCGATCTTCCTGGTCTACGTCGTCGGTACGCTCTCCTCCGCCGGCGCCGGCAGGCTGGTCGCCCGTCTGGGCCGCCGGGGCGCGCTCTACCTCGCCCTGTCCACGACGGCCGGGGGTCTGCTGCTCACCCTCGCCGACCAGCTCGCCGCCGTCCTGGCCGGGCTCGTCCTGATCACGGCCGGCTTCTTCGCCGGGCACGCGGTCGCCTCGTCGTCGGTGAGCCGTACGGCGACCACCGGCCGCGCGCAGGCCTCGGCGATCTACCAGTCCGTGTACTACCTCGGCTCCAGCGTGGGAGGCGCGCTCGGCGCCGTCGCCTTCCACGCCGGTGGCTGGGCCGGCACGGTCGCGCTGGGCGTCTTGGCGCTCCTCGGCGTCCTGTCGATCACCGTGTACGGCACCCGGGCGGCGCGGAGCGAGCGTCTCCGGACCGAAAACGTGGCACCTATGCACAACTGAGACCTTCCGGCCACAACCGCAGCACCCTGGCGTACGTCCAACAAGTGGAGTCACTTACCGCGGACGGCGCGAAGGGGAGCAGGCGTACATGGGAATCATGGGGAAGACGGGCGGCATACGGGCACGGCGCGGAGCCGTCCTGTCGGTCGCGGGCCTGGTGGCCGCACCGGCCCTGGTCCTGGGCACCGGGACGGCCGCGCAGGCGGCGTCCTGCTCGGCAGGGGCCGGTCCGTACCAGAAGCAGGTCGAGAAGTATCTGAAGCGGCCCGTCGACGGGCGGCAGTCCACGGCGGACTGCACCGCCATCCGGTCGTTCCAGGCGTCGAAGGGAATCACCCCGGCGGCCGGCTACGCGGGGCCGGTCACCTGGCGCACGATGAAGACGATCACCGCGCAGAAGGCGGCGGGGAAGAACCCCAACGCGGCGAAGAACTGCCCCACCAACAAGGGCCGGATCGCCTGCGTCGACCTGACCAGGCAGCTGAGCTGGATCCAGGACGGGTCCAAGCTGAAGTTCGGTCCCGTGCCGGTGCGGACGGGCCGTAACGGTGCGGAGACGCGGACCGGCTCGAAGAAGATCTACTGGCGCAACATCGACCACTGGTCCACGCTCTACGACGTCAGCATGCCGTACGCCCAGTTCTTCGACGGCGGCCAGGCGTTCCACTCGGTCACCAAGTCCATGTACAACAACCCGGGCTCGGCGGGCTGCGTCAACATGCGCCCGGCGGACGCGAAGGCGTACTGGAACCTGCTGAAGAACGGCGACGACGTCTTCGTCTACGGACGCAAGCCCGGCACCTGAGCAGCGCTTTCCTCGCTTCCCGCCCCTGTTGCCAGTGCCCTGCGGTAGCTTCCACAGTGCTGGGTGATCGGCGTCACAGCGCAACAGGGGTGGAGCGATGAGTGATCTGACGGCGACGGCAGACGTGGACAGCCGTCTGGAGGGACACCGGGTCGAACTGACCGGCTACTGCTACCGGATGCTCGGTTCGGCCTTCGAGGCGGAGGACGCCGTCCAGGACACGCTGGTGCGTGCCTGGCGGAACTTCGACAGGTTCGAGGGCCGTTCCTCGTTGCGCTCCTGGCTGTACCGGATCGCGACGAACGTCTGCCTGGACATGCTGAAGGCCGGCAACAAGCGGGCCAGACCGGTGGATCTGACCGGACCCACCCCTCTCGCCCAGGCGGCGCTCAATCCCCTTCCCGAGAACACCTGGCTGGAGCCGATGCCCGACGGGCGCATCCTCCCGTCGGTGGCCGACCCGGCCGAGGCCGCCGTGGCCCGCGAGTCGGTGCGCCTCGCGTTCGTCGCGGCGCTCCAGCACCTGCCGCCCAAGCAGCGCGCGGTGCTGATCCTCCGAGAGGTGCTGGCCTGGAAGGCGAGCGAGGTCGCGGAGCTGCTCGACACCTCGGTCGCCTCGGTCAACAGCGCTCTGCAGCGGGCCCGGGCGACCCTGTCGGACACGGAGGGCACCGTGCCCGACACGGCGAACCCGCTGGACGAGGAGCAGCGCAAGCTCCTCGACCGCTACGTGGCGGCGTTCGAGGGGTACGACATGGCGGCGCTGACGGCCCTGCTCCACGAGGACGCTGTGATGACCATGCCGCCGTTCGACCTGTGGCTGCGGGGGCATGAGGACATCGCGGGTTTCATGCTCAGCATCGGCGCGAGCTGCGCGGGTTCCCGCCTGGTGGCGACCGAGGCAAACGGGGCCCCGGCCTTCGCGCACTACAAGCCGGATCCGGAGGGACCGGGGTTCGTGCCGTGGGCCGTGCAGGTCATCGACATCTCGGACGGTGCCATCACCGGGATGCACTGCTTCCTGGACACCCCGCGCTGGTTCCCGCTGTTCGGGCTCCCCGATCGCCTGGACGCGGATCAGGCTTGAGGCTCACGCGGCCTGTGGTGATCGGGTCACTCCTCGTCGGGCCTCAGGTGTGCCACCACGTCGGCCAGCCCGACCAGGTCGAGCAGCACCCCGAGTTCGGCGGAGGCGTGGCGCAGGCGCAGCCGGGCTCGTCCGGTCCGGCGGGCGACGAGCCCCAGCCGGGCTATCGCCTCCACCAGCGCGAGATCCGCGTGCGTCACCCCTCCGACATCACAGTCGACCACCGCGGCGTCGGGACGGCCGGTCAGCAGGGCCTCCAGCTCGGCGCACAGTCCCGGCACGTCGGCGCGGGTGACGCGGCCGGTGACGACGAGGGCGTTCGGGGGCATGGCATCCACACCACAGAGACCGGCGGGATGCCGGAAACTCATCGGCGGGCAGGCTCGCGCCTCAACTGACCGGGAGGATCCCCGTGTCCAGATCCAGCTTGAACGGCTCGGGAAGGGTGAGTTTCCCCCCGTACTCGACCACGTCGAGGACGCGGTAGGTGCCGTTGTCGGGATCACCGTAGAGCGTGGCGGTCGGGCGGCCCGAGTGCCAGGGATCGAGCAGCAGGAAGAGTTCGACGCCGGCTTTCGCGTATCCGTGCGCCTTCTTGACGCGGTCGTGGTTGGCGTTGGCCTGCGAGGTGATCTCGACAACCAGCAGGGCCTCCTCCGCCGGCACGCGACTCCCCGGCCCGGTCGCCACCGCGCGCGGCACGACGAGGAGGTCGGGGATGTAGACGCCCGCGCGTCCTGGCACCGAGACCCCGAGCGTCTGGTAGATCTCCCATTCCTCGGGGATGACGGCGTACAGCCTGCGCTGCAGCAGTGCTGCGGTGGTGTTGTGGTCCTTGGACGGCGGTGGCGACACGGTGACGATCCCCTCGATGATCTCCACCTTGCAGCCCTCGGGTGCGTCCGTCTCCTCCCAGATCCGGACGAGGTCGTCCCAGTCCTGGCCGTGGCCCGGCCCGGGATCGACGGTGAGTGCGCCCATGGCGGTCTCCTCTTATCGGTGCGTCACCGAGTCCAGCATGCCGAACGGGACCGGTGGTGGTCCACCGGTCCCGTTCACCCGAAAGGGAAAGCCACAGGTCAGGCGATACGTTCCCGCACCACCGGCGTGGCGGTGAAGGGGGTGCCGGCCGGTGCGATGTCGTACGAGCCGGGCAGTGCCTTGAGGGCGTACTCGAACTTCTCGGGGGTGTCCGTGTGCAGGGTCATCAGCGGCTGGCCCTCGGTGACGGTGTCACCGGGCTTGGCGTGCATCTCGACGCCCGCGCCCGCCTGCACCGGGTCCTCCTTGCGCGCGCGGCCCGCACCGAGGCGCCAGGCGGCGACACCGACGTCGTAGGCGTCCAGCCGCGTCAGCACGCCCGAGGACGGGGCGCTGATCACATGCTGCTCGCGCGCGACCGGGAGTTCGGCGTCCGGGTCGCCGCCCTGGGCGGAGATCATGCGGCGCCACACGTCCATGGCGGAGCCGTCCGCGAGCGCCTTCTCGGGGTCGGCGTCCTTGAGCCCGGCCGCGTCGAGCATCTCGCGGGCGAGCGCCAGGGTCAGGTCGATGACGTCCCTGGGACCGCCGCCGGCCAGGACCTCGACGGACTCACGGACCTCCAGGGCGTTGCCGGCGGTGAGACCGAGCGGGGTCGCCATGTCCGTGAGCAGGGCCACGGTGCGTACGCCGCTGTCGGTGCCCAGCGCGACCATGGTGGAGGCCAGTTCGCGGGCGTCCTCGATCGTCTTCATGAAGGCGCCGGAGCCGACCTTGACGTCCAGGACGAGGGCGCCGGTGCCTTCGGCGATCTTCTTGGACATGATCGAGCTGGCGATGAGCGGGATCGCCTCGACGGTGCCGGTGACGTCGCGCAGCGCGTACAGCTTCTTGTCGGCGGGGGCGAGGCCGTCGCCCGCCGCGCAGATCACCGCGCCGGTGGTGTCCAGGACGTCGAGCATCTCGGCGTTGGTGATGTGGGCGCGCCAGCCGGGGATGGACTCCAGCTTGTCGAGCGTGCCGCCGGTGTGGCCGAGACCCCGGCCGCTGAGCTGGGGCACGGCCGCGCCGCAGGCGGCGACCAGCGGGGCCAGGGGCAGGGTGATCTTGTCGCCGACGCCGCCCGTGGAGTGCTTGTCGGTGGTGGGGCGTGAGAGCGCCCCGAAGTCCATGCGCTCGCCGGAGGCGATCATCGCGGCGGTCCAGCGGGCGATCTCGGTGCGGTTCATGCCGTTGAGCAGGATCGCCATGGCCAGCGCGGACATCTGCTCGTCGGCGACCTCGCCGCGCGTGTACGCGTCGATGACCCAGTCGATCTGCTCGGGGCTGAGCTCGCCCCGGTCCCGCTTGGTGCGGATGACGGAGATGGCGTCCATGGGAGGGGAGTCCTTCCGGCCGGAGGGGTAGGCGCGAGTCCCGTTGACTCTACGCGCATAGAGAGGAAACGTTCCGCCGCTCCGCTCCCCCGGCGGGCCGGTGCGGCGGGGCCGATCCGGCACGCCGGAGGAACGGAACGGTGTGGGGCACTACCCCAGGTGCTGCGGCCCGAACGCCTGCGGCAGCATCTCGTCGAGCGTACGGAACCCGTCGGGGGTCTCCAGGACCAGCTCGGGGCCGCCGAACTCGTACAGCAGCTGACGGCACCGCCCGCACGGCACGAGCACCGCGCCGGCACCGTCCACACAGGTGAAGTGGGTCAGCCGGCCGCCGCCCGTGGCGGCGAGCTGCGACACCAGGCCGCACTCGGCGCACAGGCTGATGCCGTACGAGGCGTTCTCGACGTTGCACCCCGTGATCATGCGGCCGTCGTCCACGAGGGCCGCCACGCCGACCGGATAGTGCGAGTACGGGGCGTACGCCCGGGACATGGCGTCCCGGGCGGCCTCGCGCAGCACTTCCCAGTCGACCGGAGCGTGGGCGGTCACTTGCCCTCGCCCTTGCGGTACGGCACGCCGTCCGCCTTGGGCGGTCGCAGCCGCTGCGCCGACAGGGCGAGCACCAGGAGCGTGGTGACGTACGGAGCGGCGTCGACGAACTGGCTCGGGACCTGGTCCGTCAGTGCGTACCAGGTGAACAGCAGACCCGAGACGACCGCCGAGATCAGCGCGGGCAGGTACTTCTTCCGGTACAGCTGCCAGAACACGACGATCACCAGCAGGATGGCCAGGAGCAGCAGCATCGCGTGGACGTTCTCGGCGCCGCCTCGCAGCTTGAGGCTGTCGGTGAAGCCGAACAGCCCGGCGCCCAGGGCCATGCCGCCCGGCATCCAGTTACCGAAGATCATGGCGGCGAGACCGATGTAGCCGCGGCCGCCGGTCTGGCCCTCCTGGTAGATGCTGGTGGCGACGAGGGAGAGGAAGGCGCCGCCGAGTCCGGCCAGACCGCCCGAGATCGTCACGGCGACGTACTTGTACTTGTAGACGTTGACGCCGAGGGTCTCGGCCGCGACCGGGCTCTCGCCGCAGGAGCGGAGCCGCAGACCGAAGGCCGTGCGCCACAGCACGAACCACGTGATGGGGATGAGCAGCAGGGCGACGACGGTCAGCAGCGACAGGCCGGTGACCAGGCCGCCGATGACGCCGGCGAGGTCGGAGACGAAGAACCAGTGGTGTTGCTGCAGGTCCTGCATCCAGTCCGACAGGCCTGGAATGGTGATCTTGTCGATCTCCTCCAGTCGCGGTGACTGCTTGGAGGAACCGCCCGGCTCCTCTGCGAAGGTGAAGTTCGACAGGTAGCGGGTGACACCGACGGCGAGGATGTTGACGGCCACACCGGAGACGATGTGGTTCACTCCGAACGTGACGGTGATGACGGCGTGCAGCAGGCCGCCGAGCGCGCCGCCGAGGATGCCGAACAGGACACCGACCCAGGGGCCCCACTGGTAACCGGCCCAGGCGCCGAACCAGGTGCCGAGGATCATCATGCCCTCGAGACCGATGTTGACGACGCCGGCCCGCTCGGCCCACAGGCCGCCGAGTCCGGCAAGACCGATCGGGACGGCGAGTTCCAGCGCGCCGCTCACCTGGCCCACGGACGTCACGTCGTCCGCACCGCTGATGAGGCGGACCAGCGAGACGAGGGCCAGCCCACCGGCGATGATCAGCAGGACGACGGGCAGGGAGAGCTTGCGTCGGCCGCCGCCCCGCAGGGGGGCGACGCGTGCGGCGATGGCTTCGGCGCTCACAGGGCCGCCTCCTTCTCGGTGGTGAGAGCGTGGCCGGCGGCGAGTTCCTCGCCGACCTTCTGCTGCTGGCGACGCGTCCCGTAGCGCCGGACGAGTTCATAACTGACCACGACCGAGATCACGATCAGGCCCTGGATGATCGTGGCGATCTCCTTCTCGAAACCGAACTGGTCGAGCGGGGACGACGCCTTGTCCAGGAACGCGATCAGCAGTGCGCTGAGGGCGATGCCCACCGGGTGGTTACGGCCGAGCAGGGCGATGGTGATGCCGGTGAATCCGAGGCCGACGGGGAAGTCGAGGCTGTAGGTGTGCGTGTCACCCAGCAGCGTCGGCATGCCGACGAGGCCGGCGATCGCACCGGAGATCAGCATCGAGGTCAGGATCATCTTCTTGGCGTCGACACCGGACGCCTGGGCGGCACTCTCGCTCGCGCCGGTGGCACGCAGGTCGAAGCCGAACCGGGTGCGGTTCAGGACGAGCCAGTAGACGAGACCGCAGCCCGCGGCGACGAAGGTGAAGCCGTAGATCTCACCGGCGTCGGCGCCCAGGGACACACCCGGGAACCAGCCGGCCTCCGGGATGTCGCCCGTGGTGAGGTTGTTGGAGCCCGCGGCCTGTTCGCCGAAGTTCTTCGGCAGGATCAGCCAGGCGATCAGCGCGGTCGAGATCGAGTTGAGCATGATCGTCGCGACGACCTCGCTCACTCCGCGTGTGACCTTGAGGATGCCCGCGATACCGGCCCAGAACGCGCCGACCAGCATGGCCACGATCACGATGAGGGCAATCTGGAACGGCCCGGGAAGGCTGACGCTCGCGCCGACCAGCGCGGCCATCATCGCCGCGAGACGGTACTGCCCGTCGACACCGATGTTGAAGAGGTTCATCCGGAAGCCGACCGCGACCGCGAGGGCGGCGAGGTAGTACGTACCGGCCTGGTTGATGATCAGGACCTGCACGTCACTGTACGAGACCTGCTCGAACAGCAGGCGGTACAGCTCGAACGGGTCGCGGTTGGAGATGAGCAGCACGAGGGTGCTCAGCACGAACGCGACGACCAGGGCGAGCGCCGGGCCGGCGAAGCCCAGGATCAGCCGGTCCTTGTCGAATTTCTTCATCGGGCCTCGTCCTCCGGTGCTGCCTCGAGGTGACCGGCTGCGGCGCCGGTCATGGCCGAGCCCAGTTCCTCGGGTGTGATGGTCGCGGGGTCTGCGTCCGCGACGAGCTGTCCGCGGTACATGACGCGCAGGGTGTCGGAGAGCCCGATGAGCTCGTCCAGGTCCGCCGAGATGAGCAGGACGGCGAGTCCTTCGCGGCGCGCCGCGCGGATCTGCTCCCAGATCTGAGCCTGGGCGCCGACGTCCACGCCTCGGGTCGGGTGAGCGGCGATCAGCAGCTTCGGGGCGTGGCTCATCTCGCGGCCGACGATCAGCTTCTGCTGGTTACCGCCGGAGAGGGAGGCGGCCGTGACCTCGATGCCCGGGGTCCGGACGTCGTACTCGCGCACGATCCGCTCGGTGTCCGTGCGGGCGGCCTTCGGGTCGAGCAGCCAGCCCTTGCTGTTGGGCTTCTCGGTGACGTGGCCGAGGATGCGGTTCTCCCACAGCGGGGCGTCCAGCAGGACTCCGTGCCGGTGGCGGTCCTCGGGGATGTAGCCGATGCCGCCCTCGCGCCGCTTGCGCGTGGGGGCGTGGGAGATGTCGTCCGCGTCGAGCGTGATGACCCCGCCGTCCGGGGCACGCATGCCCATGAGCGCCTCGATCAGCTCGGTCTGGCCGTTGCCCTCGACGCCGGCGATGCCGAGGACCTCACCCTTGTGGATGGTGAAGCCGACATCTGTCAGGACGTCGCGCACGACGCCGTCCGGGTCCGTCTCGCTGAGGGAGAGGCCCCGGACGTGCAGCATCGGTACGTCCGTCACCGTGGACTCGCGGGTTTCCGGCGATGGGAGCTCGCTGCCGACCATCAGCTCGGCGAGCTGCTTGGTCGTGGTGTTCGCGGGGTCGGCCGTGCCCACCGTCGTGCCCCGCCGGATCACCGTGATCTCGTCGGCGACGGAGAGGACCTCTCCGAGCTTGTGCGAGATGAAGATGACGGTGAGGCCTTCGGCCTTCAGCTCGCGGAGGTTCGCGAAGAGCGCGTCCACCTCCTGCGGGACCAGCACCGCGGTCGGCTCGTCGAGGATGAGGATGCGGGCACCGCGGTAGAGGACCTTGAGGATCTCCACGCGCTGCCGGTCGGCGACACCGAGGTTCTCGACGAGCACGTCGGGCCTGACCCCGAGCCCGTACGCGTCGGAGATCTCCTTGATCTTCTTGCGCGCGGCGGATCCGATGCCGTGCAGCTTCTCGCCGCCGAGGACGACGTTCTCCAGGACGGTGAAGTTGTCGGCGAGCATGAAGTGCTGGTGGACCATGCCGATGCCACGCGCGATGGCGTCACCGGGGTTGCTGAACGAGACCTGCTCGCCGTCCACCGCGATGGTGCCCTCGTCCGGCTTCTGCATGCCGTAGAGGATCTTCATCAGGGTGGACTTCCCGGCGCCGTTCTCACCGACGAGGGCGTGGACCGTGCCCTTGCGTACGGTGATGCCGATGTCGTGGTTGGCCACGACGCCGGGGAAGCGCTTGGTGATGCCGTGCAGTTCTACGGCAGGGGGACTGCTGGACGCGTTGATGACGCACTCTCCTTGACCGGACAGGAGCGGGAGCACAGGGGCAGGGGGCGGGGTGAAGTTATCGCGCCTGAGACCTGTCTACACGCGTAGCGCTGCCGAATCGTAAAGCGAAGGCACACGGCACTGCCCGAACACGGGGTTCGGGGCCTGTGCGAGCAGGGCACTGCGACGGGCACAACTTCTTCGAGGAGCACCCCGTGGGCCCGGAGCGAAGGTACGCGCTCCGGGCCCACGGGAAACCAGTGTGACGACCGGGGTCGTTACGGGGTGGTCTTGACGGTGATCTTGCCGTCGATGATTTCCTTCTTCGCCTTGTCCACGGCCGCTATGACGTCGGTCATCTTGGTGAAGGCCGGGTTGGACATGGCCAGGCCGACGCCGTCCTTGTCGAGGCCGTAGCGGACCTCACCGGACTGGGGCTTGCCGTCCTTGACGGACTTGATCAGGTTGAAGACGGAGTCCTCGACGTCCTTGGTGACGGAGGTCAGGATCGACTCCTTGTAGACCGCGAGGCCTTCCTGGCTGTACTGGTCGGAGTCGACGCCGATGTTCCACTTGCCGGCCTTGGAGACGGCCTCGATGGCACCGGAACCGGCCAGACCGGCCGCCGAGTAGACCACGTCGGCGCCCTTGTCGATCTGGCCCTGGGCAGCGGCCTTGCCGAGGTCGGGCTTGGAGAAGCCCGAGAAGTCCGGCGGCTGGGTCAGGTACTGCGGGAGCACGTTGACCGAGGAGTCGGTGTCCTTGACGCCCTGGATGAAGCCGGCCTCGAACTTCTTGATCAGCGGGGTCTCGACACCACCGATGAAGCCGACCTTCTTGGTCTTCGTGACCTTCGCGGCGGCGACACCCGCGAGGTAGGAGCCCTGCTCCTCGTTGAAGACGATGTTGGCGATGTTGTCGCCGGTGACCGAGGCGTCGTCGATGATGCCGAAGGTGATCTTCGGGAACTTCGGCGCTACCTTCTTGATCGCCGGGGCGTAGGCGAACCCGACACCGATCACCGGGTTGTTGCCGGCGCGGGCCAGCGAGGTGAGGCGCTGGACCTTGTCCGCGTCCGACTCACCCTCGGAGGGCTCGGCCTCGGTGCCCTTGACGCCGAGGTCCTCCTGGGCCTTGACGAGACCGGCGTACGCGGCGTCGTTGAACGACTGGTCGCCGCGGCCACCGATGTCGTACGCGAGTGCCGTCTTTTTGTCCTTGGAGTCGGACGCGCTGTCCGACGACGAGTCGCCACACGCACTGACGCTGAGCGCAAGTGCCGCGGACATAACGCCCACGGTGGCAATCCTGGTGATCCGGCGCAAGGGAAGGCTCCTTCAAACCTGACCGAAGCGCCTCTTCCGGCGCTGGTTTCGCCGCGATCGTAACGCGCGTAGATGTCAGATAATGACCTGTACGGAAGCCGTTATCGGATCGTCGCGAACAGGAGGTGTCCTGGACGGTCACGAGCCGTTGCGGTCGAGCAACGCAGCGGCGGTGAAAAGCTCCACCCCGACCGTGATCGCTTCCTCGTCCACATCGAAGTTTCCGCGGTGCAGGTCCAGACCGCGCGTGTCCCCCGGTGTGCGCACTCCCAGCCTGGCCATGGCCCCGGGGACCCGCTCCAGGTACCAGGAGAAGTCCTCCCCGCCCAAGCTCTGTTCGGTGTCCTCGATCGCATACGACCCGCGGCGGATCGTCATCGCGGCGTCGAGCAGGCCGATGGACTCCGCGTCGTTCACCACGGGCGGGACACCGCGGATGTAGTTGATCACCGTCTTGGCCCGATGCATTCCGGCCACCTCGTCGACCGCGGCGTGCACCATGTCGGGGGCCTGCCGCCAGGTGTCCAGATCGAGGCAGCGCACCGTGCCGGACAGCTCGGCGTGCTGCGGGATGACGTTGGGGGCGTGACCCGTCTCCAGGCGGCCCCACGTGAGGGCGAGCCCGGACCTGGCGTCGACCCGCCGGGCGAGCAGCGCCGGCACGTCGGTGGCCACCCTGGCCGCCGCGGTGACCAGGTCGGTGGTCAGGTGCGGCCGGGCGGTGTGCCCGCCGGGACCGTCGAGGGTGACCTCCAGACGGTCGCAGGCGGAGGTGATCGGCCCGATCCGCAGCCCGACCTTCCCCACGTCGACCTTCGGGTCGCAGTGCACGGCGAGGATCCGCCCGACCCCGTCGAGCACCCCGGCCTCGATGGCGTCCGCCGCGCCGCCGGGCAGTACCTCCTCGGCGGGCTGGAAGAGCAGCCGCACCGGGTGGGGCAGAAGCCCCTGGCGGTCGAGGGCGGTGAGCACGAGTCCGGCGCCGAGGACGGTCGTGGTGTGCACGTCGTGCCCGCAGGCGTGTGCGCGGTCGGGCACGGTGGACCGGTAGGAGACGCCCGCCTTGGTGTCCGGGATCGGCAGCGCGTCGATGTCCCCGCGCAGCGCCAGCATCGGTGTCACGCCGTCCCACTCGCCCACGTCGCAGACGAGCCCCGTCCCCGACGCCAGCACCCTGGGTGCGAGCCCGGCGCGCTCCAGCCGCGCCTTGACGGCCGCCGTGGTGCGGAACTCCTGGTTGCCGAGCTCGGGGTGCATGTGGAGGTCTCGCCGGAAGGCGATCAGCTCGGCGCGGAGCTCGTCGGGCAGGGAGCCGGGCAGGGCGGCTTCCCCTTTCGGCTGGGCATCGGCCTGGGGCTCGCGCGTCTTCAACTGGTTCACCCAGTCAAGGGTAGGCCCCCTGGGCACTCAACTGGCTGGAGATGACCAAAAGTTAAGCCGCTCAGGGGAACAAAAGAGGCGGCGGGGGGTGTGATGGAGCAGGACGATGGGTAAACTCGCCCGTTTTTCCACCGGAGTGCGAGTGGGGCGCGAGACGGAGTCTCGTCTCACCCTCGGCGCGGGGCGTGGTTCCCGGGGCGTGCCGGGCCAGGGCTCCACCGCGTACACCCGAACGGGTGAGCCGACACGCCCCGGAGGCGTGGAGCGGGGGCCGCCGCGGTGCCCCCTTGAGCGCGTCGCGCCCGGGTGCCACGGGGCCGGCCTCCACTTCCGGGGCGGCGGGGAGTAGCCGTCTCTCCGCAACAGTCTGCCGGGCGGGCGCGCGCGACGGCGGCGGGCGCGCGACGGCGGTCGTGATGGCCGCTCGGTTGGCGCGACCGGCCACCCGGTGCCGACGGCCTCCGTCCTCGCTCAGCCCTCCGCCACCGCGGTGACCCGCCAGGGCGCCAGCCGCTGCACGTCCCGGGCGGTCTCCGTGACCCCGCTCAGGAAACCCTGCGCGCGGGGGGAGGCCGTGTCGCGCAGCCACTCCGGCGCTATGTCGCACACCGCGACCTTCACGCCCGTGCCGACGAGGGCGAGCGGCAGCGTGTGCACCACCGTGGAGGGGAAGCTCAGCACGGTGTGGCCGATGGGGCCGCGGCGGGCGATGAGCTCCAGCGGGAGGTCGGGGCGGACGATCTCCAGACCGGTGGCGGCCTCCAGGGCATGCAGTTTGTCGGCGGACTCGCGGCGGTGCGCGAAGTAGCGGGTGGCGCCATGGGTACGGGCCAGCGTGCTCACCGCCTCCTCGTACGGGACGGGGTCGACGACGCCCGTCTCGACCAGGGAGGTGCCGACCAGGTCGGCACCCTTGGTGATGCGGGGCGGGCCGAAGCGCTCCCGTGTCCAGGCGAAGGTGTTCGCCGTGACCTCGATGCCGTCGGGCGCATCGACCGGCATGGCGGTGAACACCTCGACGGTGCGGGTGGCCGACGGGGTGAAGCTGCGGCGGGCCGCGGAGGTGACCGGGGCGAGCAGCAGTTCGCGCGGGCCCCCGCTCCCCCTGCGGTGCCAGCGCACCAGGCGCTCACCGCGCGCCAGCTGGGCGACGAACTCCATGGTGGCCGTGCCGTCGTCGACCACCGTGATCCGGCGGGTGCGGACCAGGCTGAGGAGCAGTTGCACGTACCGGGAGAACGGGTCCCCGATGACGATGCGGTCGGCCTTGCGGATCAGACCGGTCAGCGCCCGCAGGGCCTTGAGAGGCGCGCCGGTCTCCCCGCGCGCCTCCTGCCAGCGGACGGTGATGCCCTCGTCGCGGGCCAGCTCCGCCATCCTGCGCAGCTGTCCGCGCGACATCGGGTCGACCGGGGGGAGGACGACGACCGTGGTGGCGTCGGATCCTCCCCGGGTGTGGGTCCACTCCAGGACGTTCAGGAGCTGGACCGGGCTCTCGACGAAGGCGAGGTTCACCGGTCGGCCCGTCAGACCGCGACCGGCTCGGCGGCCGGCGCGCTCTCGTTCTCGGAGACGACGCCCGCGACCCGGCGGAGCTTCTTCATCGGGCCGAGCTCCGACTCGTACACCTTCTTGACGCCGTCACCGAGGGATGCCTCGATGGTGCGGATGTCGCGGACGAGGCGCGTGAGGCCCTGCGGCTCGACGGAGGCGGCCTGGTCGGAGCCCCACATCGCGCGGTCCAGGGTGATGTGGCGCTCGACGAAGGTGGCGCCGAGCGCGACGGCGGCGAGGGTCGTCTGGAGGCCGGTCTCGTGACCGCTGTAACCGATCGGCACGTTCGGGTACTCCTGCTGCAGGGTGTTGATGACCCGCAGGTTGAGCTCCTCGGCCTTCGCCGGGTACGTCGACGTGGCGTGGCAGAGCAGGATGTTGTCGCTGCCGAGGACCTCGACCGCGTGACGGATCTGCTTCGGCGTCGACATGCCGGTGGAGAGGATGACGGTGCGGCCGGTGGCGCGCAGCGCCCGCAGCAGCTCGTCGTCCGTCAGGGAGGCGGACGCGACCTTGTGGGCCGGGACGTCGAACTTCTCCAGGAAGGCGACGGCCTCTGTGTCCCACGGGGAGGCGAACCAGTCGATGCCGCGCTTGGCGCAGTGCTCGGCGATGGCGGTGTACTCGGCCTCGCCGAACTCGACGCGGTGGCGGTAGTCGATGTAGGTCATCCGGCCCCAGGGGGTGTCGCGCTCGATGTCCCACTGGTCGCGGGGGGTGCAGATCTCGGGCGTGCGCTTCTGGAACTTGACGGCGTCACAGCCGGCTTCGGCGGCCACGTCGATCAGCGCGAGGGCGTTGTCGAGGTCGCCGTTGTGGTTGATGCCGATCTCGCCCGTGATGTAGACGGGGTGGCCGGGGCCGGCGGTACGGGTGCCGAACGTGCGCAGCCGGGAGGCGTTCGTCATGGTGGTGATTCCTTACGTGGTGGGGGCGTTGGGAGATTCGGTCATGAGGGTGGGGCCGAGGAGCCAGGCCGCGATCTCGCGTATGGCCCCGAAACCACCGGGGTTGGTGGTCACGGCGCGCGCGGCGGCGCGCACCGAGTCGTGGGCGCTCGCCACGGCGACGGGCCAGCCCGCCAGTCCGAAGCAGGCCAGGTCGTTGACGTCGTTGCCGACGTAGAGCACGCGGTCGGGAGCGATGGACTGCTCCTCGCACCACTGCTTGAGTGCCAGGTCCTTGCGGTCGATGCCGTGCAGGACGGGGACCTGGAGCTTGCGGGCACGGGCGGCGACGACCGGGTTCTGTTCCGTGGACAGGATCAGGACCGGCAGGCCGGACCTGCGCAGCGCGGCGATGCCGAGGCCGTCGCCGCGGTGCACGGCGACGGTCTCGCGGCCGTCGGAGTCGACGAGGACACGGTCGTCGGTCTGCGTGCCGTCGAAGTCGAGGACGACGGCGTCGACATCCGTCCGGGTGGGCAGCGGCGAGGGGTCCAGGAGCGGCGCGAGGACGCGGGCGCGGGCCAGGTCGTGCGGGTCGTCGATCTCCAGGACCCGCGCCGGGTCGGTCGGTACGAGCACGGTGTGGCCGAAGAAGCGGTGCCGGTGGGTACGGAAGCCGGCGGCGTCCATGGCGTACGCGGCGCCGGTCTCCAGGTGGTCCTGGGGGCGGTCCTGGCGCCGGGGGCGTACGGCCTTGTCGTGGTTCACACCGTAGGTGCCGTCCTCGACCGCGCTGCCGTCACGCCACACGAAACCGTGGAAGGGGGCGACCGTGAGGGCGGTGTCCGCGCCGTCGCGGGCGACCGCCGTTGCGACGCCGTCGATGTCCGCACGGGTGACGAAGGGGCTCGTGCACTGGACCAGGAGCACCACGTCGGCCGTCCGGCCGTGGCCCATCGCCTCGTACGCGTCCAGGGCGTGCAGGACCGCCGCCTCGCTGGTCGCGGTGTCCCCCGAGATGGCAGCGGGACGCTGCACGCAGTGGAGCCGGGGAGCCTCACCCAGCGCCTCGGCGGCGGACCGGGCGGCTTCGGCGATGGCCGGGTCGTCGGTGGTGACGACGACGTCCGTGACCTCGGGAGAGGCGAGGCAGGCGCGGACGGCCCGGGCGACGAGCGGCACGCCGCCCACCTGGGCGAGGTTCTTGGCCGGCACGCCCTTGGATCCGCCGCGGGCGGGGATCACGGCGAGCACGGTGGGGGGCGGGGTCATGGAGGCTCCTGAGTCGGTGGTCACAGCTCGCCCATCCGCCGGATCACGGGGGCGACCCGCTGGACGCCGTGGCGGTAGGCACCTCGGGCCGCGTTGCGTACGGTTTCGCGCACGGCGCCCCGGACCCGTCCGGTCTCCTTCGGAGCGACGGCACCGGGCAGCGGGTGGCCGTCCGGACCGAGGTGGTGGCGGGCGAGGATGCCGGGGAGGTAACCGGGGGCGGTGGCGGGCGTGTAGTAGGGCGTGAGGCGGGGGAGCGGGCCGGCCGCGAGCAGTTCACCGACCCGGGCGCGGGCGGTGTCGTAGGCCGTCGCGTACGTGCCGTCGGCTGCGACACCCTGGCCCGCGAGCCACTCCTCGTCGGGCTCAGGGCCGAGGCCGCCGTCGAGGTGGTCCCAGGACGTGATCAGTCCGGAGCCGATGAAGTGGTGGTTGCCGAGTGCCTCGCGCACACCCAGGTCGGAGAGGATCGCCGTCGGGATACGCCGGTGCAGGGATTCCAGGGCGGCCGTCGAGGACACGGTGACCAGCAGGTCGGTGCGGTCCAGGACCTCGCCCATGTGTCCGTACACGAGGCTGAAGTTGGGCGGCAGCCCGCCGGGGATCCGCTCCGCGAGGCGCTGGTAGGGCAGCTCCTCGATGTGCGTGGTGTGTTCGCCCGGCTTGGAACGCAGCTTCAGCAGTACGTCGCGGCCGGGGTGCAGCCGTGCGTGCTCGACGAGCCGGCGCAGCAGGTAGGTGCGCTCGGCGCGGGACGCGGGCACGGAGGGCTGGGCGGCGAACACGACGGTGCGGCGGCCCTCCCGCGTCCGGTGCGGCTCACCGCCGAGGAACGGCAGGGCCGCCTCGGTGACGGACGACGCGTCGGCGCCGACCCCCTCGTAGACGGCACGGAAGCGCGCCGCGTCGTGGCGGGAGTTGGCGAGCACGACGTCGGCTCCGTGACGCAGCAGGAGCCCGTCGGCGAGCTTCTCGTAGACGACACCGACGTAGCCCGTGACGACGACCGGCCTGCGGGGCAGGTCCAGTGCGGCCAGACCGTGCAGCATCGCCTGCACGGCGCCGCCGACGAGGGCCAGGACCACGACGTCGTACGCCTCGTCCCGGACGGTGTGCAGGAACTCGACGGCCGTCACCTCACGCACCCGCGCCGCGTCGACCCCGACCTCGCCCACCTCGGCGAGCTGACGGGGCGTCGGGGTGGCCCGGCCACGCAGCAGCAGCCCGCTGATCTCCACGGGGCGTACCGCCGCACCGGACTCCGGGGCCCCGGTCAGGCGGCGCGCGGTGAGCGCACCCCACTTCCACCGGGTGTCGGAGTCCGCGAGTACGGCGACCCGCAGAGCCGGGATCGCGGCTGTTGCTCTGTCGGCCTGATCAGCCGAATTCCTGGAACGTGGAGGCACGTCCTAGAAGCTAGAAAGGCATTTCGATGTGGAGCCCAACGCAGACGCAACAGATGGTTAACAGCCCACCGACGCTTGGATATCCGGCTCTTCGCAGGGGGTTCCGCTCGCTGTACGGCAGTCGGAGCCGGGCAGGTTTACAGATCCGACACGGTCCGTTCATGTCCCGTCCTTTCCGGGGACAAGCCGCATGACAAGCCCGCACCTAGCCTGATCGACGTGGTTAAGCTCTCCGTCATCGTGCCGTTCTACAACGTGCAGACATACGCGCCCGACACCCTCAGAAGCCTGCGTGCGAACGCCCGCAAGGATTTCGAATTCATCCTCGTCGACGACTGTTCGACCGACGGGACGGCCGGAATCCTGAATCGCGCGCGGGGCGAAATCCCTGGGGCGGTCGTCATCAGGCACGAACAGAACGGCGGACTCGCGACCGCGCGCAACACCGGTCTGGACGCCGCGAGCGGTGAGTTCATCACCTTCCTGGACGGCGACGACTGGCTCGCCCCCGGCTACTACGCCGACCTGCTCGCCCGTACCGAGGCGCTGGGCTGCGACTTCGTCCGTACCGACCATGTCCAGGCCGACGGCAGGACACGCACGGTACAACGCGTCCCGCACGGCCGCAGGGGCGAGGTCATGGACCCGCGGGACACGATCCTGCCCGCCGGCCGCACCACCTCGGTCGACTATCCGTACGCCTGGGCGGGTCTCTACCACCGCCGGCTCCTGGACCGCGGGCTGCTGCACTTCACGGACGGTCTGCGCACCGCCGAGGACCGGCCGTGGATCTGGCGGCTGCACCGCGAGGCGGATTCCTTCGCGGTGCTGGGGCTTCTCGGCATTTTCTACCGGCGTGGCGTCGCCTCGTCACTGACCCAGATCGGCGACGTACGCCAGCTCGATTTCATTCGCTCATTCGACCAAGTCGTACGGGAAACAGCGACCGACCGTGACGCGCAGGCACTCCTGCCGAAGGCGGTCCGTACCTACTGCGCGATCATTTCGCATCACATGAGTTCGATGGAGAGGTTCGAACCCTCTGTGGCCCGTGCCCTGAAATCGATGAGCGCCGGAGCCCTCAGGCGGATGCCGCAGGACGTGCTGGACGACGCCCTCGACTCGATGGACCTGCAGCGCGCGACCCTGCTGCGCCGGCTGCGCCGCCGGCCCGCCGCCGCGAAGGAGGTGGCGGCCGCATGAGCAGCAGCCGGACCCGTACGACACAGATCTTCTTCGCCTCCACCCTCTACGGCACGGCCACGCTCGCCGCCGCCATGGACGCGGGCGTCTTCGCGGACGCCGACCGCCGCATCCTGCTCGTCTCCAACAACGCGGCGATCCCGGAGACGACGCCCGCCGTCGACGCGATGTCCGGGTTCGACGCGCTGCGCGGCAGGTTCGACGACATCGTGTCCTGGAACACGACCATCGCCCCCCACCATCCGAGCGGCTGGGCCCCGCGCCCCGACGACGTACCGCTGTGGGAACGGCATCTGCGGCTCGCCTGGGGACTCGGCGAGGACGACATCGAGATCGCCGTCGAGTCGATCCAGGTCAACCCGGCGATGGCGATCGCCGAGATCTTCACCGGCGCACCGATCGATGTGTACGCGGACGGCCTGATGAGCTACGGACCGACCAGGAACAAGATCGACCCGCTGATCGGCACCCGGGTGCGGCGGTTGCTCCACCTCGACCTCGTGCCGGGGCTCAAGCCTTTGCTGCTCACCGAGTTCGGCGTGACGTCGCAGATCGTGCCGACCGAGGCGTTCCTCAAGGTACTCGGCGAACTGGGCGACGCCCACCCTGTCGCGGCGAGCCTGCCGTCCGTGGAAGCGCCCGCGCTGCTGCTGGGCCAGTACCTCTCCGCGCTCGGCCTGATCAGCGTGGCGGAGGAGGAGGAACTGCACCTGCGGATGATGCGCGGCGCGGTCGGACTCGGCCACACCCGCCTGGTGTTCAAGCCGCATCCGACGGCCCCGGCCCGGTGGTCACAGGCCATGGAGTCGGAGGCTGCGAAACTCGGCGCCGAGCTGACCGTGCTGGACTCGGGGCTGCTGACCGCGCCGGTACTCGCCGAGGTGCTGTACCAGCGGATGCGGCCGGCGCTGGTCGTCGGCTGCTTCTCGACCGCGCTGCTCACGGCGTCCGCGTTCTACGGACTGCCGGTGGCACGGGTCGGTACGGAGACGTTGCTGGAGCGACTGTCCCCGTTCGAGAACAGCAACCGGGTCCCGGTCACGCTGGTGGACGCGGTGGTGCCGGACCTCGGCGACCTTGGAACGGCCACGCGACCGGTTGCGGTGGCGCCGGCCGAGTTGAACGAACTGATCGCCGCGGTCGGCTTCACGATGCAGCCGAAGATCTATCCGCAGCTGCGCCCGGCCGCGGAGCGGTATCTCTCCGCCCATCTCACAGCCACGACCTGGCGCTACTTCAAGCGCAGGCGGCTGACGTCGCTGGGGCTGCCCGGCGGTGTGCCCTCGCAGTTCGCGTTCCTGCCGCGGAACGCCGCGGTGCGCAGGGTCGCGCGGCGGGCGAGGTCGTTGCGGAGAGCGGCGCGACGGTAGTCGGCCGCACGGCCACCGGGGCCCGGCCGGTCGGCCGGGGCCACTGCCGTCGAGCGCCGGCGGACTTCGAGCCCGCCCGGCGATCGGCGGAGAGACGAAGGGGGCGGGATGCCCGGTCGGCATCCCGCCCCCTTCGCCGTGTCGTCAGACTCGCGCGCCTCCCTGGATCACCCGGAGGTCCGCCGCGTTCGCCTCGGTGACCTTCCAGAGTTCCTGCTGCCGCCCGTGCACATCGGCCACCGTCGCCGCATGGTCGTCCAGCAGCCCGGCCGCCCGCTCCACGAGCCGTGCCCCGAGGTGCCGGTCATGGACGGAGATGCCCCACTCGGGCCGCTCGATGTCGGACAGGAAGTACGCCATCTTCGGGTGCGAGATCAGGCTGATGATCGGCGTACCGCAGCCGAACGGGATCATGCCCGCGTGCCCGCGCATACCGATGACCAGCTTGGTCCGGGCGTACGTGGACCGGATCTCGTCGTTCTCGAAGTCGTACATCGGGATCACCGGCAGCGAGATGCCGTGCTCGCGACGCAGGTCGAACGCGATGCGCTCGTCGTCCAGCGAGTGGGCCACGCACCGCACATCGGCGCGCTTGCCGAGCTCCTTCACCGCGGTGGCCATCTCGGCGAGGAAGTGCGCGTAGTCGTGACCGAAGCGGAGCCCGGAGCGGTCGTACGCGGCGTTGACCAGCACGGTGTTCTCGCGCTGCACGGGGTCGGTCCAGCCGTCCACCAGCTGCCGGGTCACCGTGGTCGGGCAGGGCTGGAAGCGGACCTTGTCGTGCAGCGACGCCGGCAGCAGCTCGCGGACCTTCTCGATCGAGCCGTGGTTGCGCAGCCCGAAGAAGGAGGCGCGCTCCACCAGTTTCCGCAGCGAGGAGAGGAACCTGTCCCGGCCGTGGCCGTACGCCTGCCCGTCGAAGGCGTTGAACCCGACCGCGTACACCATGACGGGTACGTCGATCCGCTCCAGCAGTTCGTCGGCGACGTTCCACTGCCAGCCGCTGTTGCCGTTCGGCGCGGTGTCCGGGATGAAGAGGCCACCGCCGCCGATGACCAGTCCACGGCGGGCGTTGACCCGTTCCAGTGCGGCCTCGTCGAAGAGCCGGTGGGCGTGGACGGAGTGCCAGCGGGCCGGGCCGGTGTCGCGGCCGAAGGCCAGCCGGACACTCTCCGGGAGCAGCTTGTCCCCGGCGTTGCCCTGTCGGTCCATGTAGAAGGCGACGTGCGCCAGCTGCTCGGCGGCCGGTCCCTCGGCGGGGGCCTCGACGTCCTTGGTGCGCTTGTACATCAGCCGGCTCGCCCGGTGGGTCGGGTCGACGCCGAGCCCTTCGAGGGCGTACTGCTCGGCGGTGGCGTCGTCGCCGTGGATCCAGGCGATCTGGGCGAGCCGGGAGAAGGCGGTCGCGGCCCGGTTGGGGGCGGCGCTGGCCAGCAGGAGCTGGGCGCGGGCCTCCTCGTAGCGCGAGACGCTCATCAGCGCGTGACCGAGCACCTCGTGCGGCCAGGCCTCGTCGACGGGGATCCGGACCCCGCCCAGCAGGTCGGCCGCCTCCTGGTACTCACCTGCGCCGATGTGGGCGGCGGCGACCCGGCGGGCAGTGTCGGGGTCGGCGGTGCACCGGACGTGCGCGGTGCCGTAGTGCACCAGCAGGTCGTGGTGCTTCGCACCGGGCAGCGCCAGGTACGCGGCGTGGAACTCGGCGTCGGACAGCTGGAATTCGCGCCAGCGGTCCTCGGCCTGGCCGTAGCCGGCCTCGCCGCCCTGCCAGGGCTTGTGCCGACCGGTGAAGTGCAGGATCGCGGTGGTGTCGGGCACCGGGAGGTCGCCGGAGAGCCGCCGCTTGACGAAGTTGTAGCGGGCGTCGAGCTGCACGAAGTCACCGTCGAGCACGGCGTTCAGGATGCCCTGGTCGTGCTTGTCGAGTTCGTACGTGCCCTTGCGGCCGACCTCATCGATCTTCGCGCAGAACTCGTCGCTCAGATACTCGCGCTGGATGACCAGCAGCCCGCTGTTGAGCTTGTGCTGCCCGTAGAAGAACTGAGGAACGGCGGCAAGACCGTCGCGCAGGGTCAGCAGGTCACCCAGATCGCCCAGGACCACCATGTCGGTGTCCAGGGTGATCACGGTGTCGTAGTCGCGCACCCGGAAAACGTCGAGGATGAAGTACGCCTTGCGCACCAGGTAGTTGTCCTGGTCACCCTTGGCGTACGTGTCGTAGTGCGCGGCGTCGACCCGGCGGAAGTCGACGCGCGGGTGCAGCGCCCGGATCTGTGCGACGGAGGCGGGTCGCAGCCCGTCGTGCAGGACGATGAAGTCCTCGCAGACCGCCGGGTTGGACAGGGCGAGGCTGCGCAGCAGGGCGAGGAAGCCGGGCAGATAGTTCTCGTCCACGAAGCTCGCGAAGGCGACGCGGCGCTTGCCGGTGAGTGCGTTCACGGGGGCGGGGGCCTGGGGTACGAGCGCGTCGCTCGTAGTGGGCGTCGTCGTCATCGCAGTCGGATCCTCATATCGGTGACGCTCTGGGCGCGTTCCATGACCCACGCCTTTTCGCTGGTGTACTCGTGCACGGAGGTGATGGGCATCTTCATCGCCGCGGGCAGCCGGTAGGCGCCGCTCTCGTAGAAGTCGAAGCCGATCAGGTCGAGCTGCGTGCTGACGTCCAGGTGGTCCAGCAGCCACAGCATGTTGTAGCCGCTGGTGGGGATGGCGGGCCAGACGTCCGCGCCGACCTTGCCGATGTTGCGCAGCGGCCAGCGCAGCGATTCGTCGCCGAGGTACTGCTGGGCTCCCGGCACCAGCCGGTTGCGCAGCGAGTACTTCCAGTCGCCGGAGGTGCCGCCGAAGACCAGCCGGGTGTGGACCTGTCGGTCCCAGTTGAATCCGTGCTTGTGGATGGTGGCGTGGATGTCGGTGCGCTCGCCGGTCGCGGACGGGTTGATCTTGTACGAGTTGAAGCGGACGACCAGGTCGTACTCGTCGATCTCGGCGCCCATCGAACCGGTGCCGACACGCTGCGAGTTGGCAATCAGGCAAATCGACTTGCCCGCGATGTGGTTACGGAACTCGCCGAGAGTGGTCCACTCGACGCCGCCGAAGGTGGGGTCGGCGATCGGGCCGCGCATCCGGGTCCGGCGCTGCTCGGCGTAGAGCGCGATGAGGTCCGTGAGAAGGGCGAGATCGCCGGTGCCCGCGTGGCCACGGGGCCTGCCCCCGCTGCCCGCCGCGCCACTGACCTCCAGCGCGAGGCCGAGGTACTGGGCCAGGGCCTCCTGGATCTCCGGCACAGGCGCGCCGGCCCGGTCCTGGGTCAGAAGTGCGCCGATCAGCCGGGGTCGTGCCGCGTTCCAGTCTCCCCGCCTGTGCAGCGCCAGCCCCTCGGCCCAGGACTCGGTGACGGACCGGCCTGCGAAGGCCGCGGCCTCGGGGCAGTCGCGCTCCAGCTTCCGCAGCAGCTCGCTCCGGCGCTCGGCGCCCACCCGCAGCCCGGCCGTCTTCGCCGCGACCCCGAAGCCGTCCTCGTCGGTGAGGTCGAGGTAGCGCTCGTACGCCTCGACTGCGGCGGCCTCCGCGCCCCTCGCCTCCAGCGTCCGGGCCCGCAGCCGCCAGCCCGCCCGGGAGCGGTTGCGCTGGGTGAGCACGGTGTCCGTGATGAGGATCGCGAGCTTCAGCTCGTCCTCGTAACCGCAGTCCAGCGCCTTGTTGCCGACCGCGAGCAGCGGGTCGAGCAGCGCGTCGCCGAGCACCAGGGCGGAGCCCGAACCGCCCTTGGCGGTACGCCGCAGCAGCGGGATCGGGGAGGCCGCGGAGGACGTCTGCTCCATGGTGGCGTGGGTGGCCAGCAGATTCCGCAGGGCCTCCGCGAGCGCCGTACGTCGCCGGTCGAGCCCGGCGACCAGCTTCCCGCTGTGCGCGGCGCAGGCGCGCAGGCAGGTCTCCAGTTCCGTCGGCCGGACGGTAGCGAGGTGGGACGTACCGCCTTCGGGCGGGAGCGAGTCCTCCGCGTCACGCTGCCGTGGCCAACGGGTGCGGGCTTTCGTCATGGCGCTCCAAGCGTCTGATGCCCGTGGGGGGGGAAGGGGGGCATACGGAGGGGTGCAGTCGTTCGGTAACCGTTTGAGGTTCCGTAGCACGCTAAGAAACCTGAACGACCGCAAGATGAAATCGCCCTGTCAGCACAGGAAACTGCTCCCCTCTCGTCCGTTTCGGGACCTCGGAGCGCCCTAACCTGACCCTTCGCCACTGTGGGAAGGGAAGGCCGTGACCATCACTCCGGAGAATCCGGGCAGGACCCTCGAGCGGGTACTCGCCGCCCCTGCGCCGGTGCCGGCGCCACCACGTCCGTCGTCGTCGCCACCCCGGGACCGCCGGCCGGCGCGCGCCAGACCCCGGCTGCGCGCTCTGGACGGGCTGCGGCTGGTCGCCGCGCTGATGGTCGCCGCCTACCACTACGGCGGCCGGGGCGGCGACATCACCAAGGCGTGGGGGACCTCCGCCGCTTCCCTGTTCCCCACCGCCCACACCTGGTTCGCCTACGGCTGCCTCGGGGTGCAGATCTTCTTCGTCATCAGCGGCTTCGTGATCTGCATGAGCGGCTGGGGCCGCTCACTGGCCTCGTTCTTCGCCTCCCGGGCAGCCAGGCTGCTGCCCGCGTACTGGGCGGCGGTCCTGCTGGTGACACTGGTCTTCGCCCTCCCCGCGGTGGCGTACAAGGCGGTCTCCCCCAGTGATGCGCTGGTGAACCTGACACTGCTGCAGCAGCCACTGGGCGTGGACCGGGTGCTCGGTGTGTGCTGGACGCTGTGGGCGGAGATCCGCTTCTACGCCCTGTTCGCCGTGTGCGTGGTGCTGCCGGGGGCCGGCAGGCGACGGATCGTACTGTTCTGCGCCGCGTGGACGCTGGCCGCGGCGCTCGGTAAGGCATCCGGCGAGCCTCTGGCCGAGGTGGTCCTGATGCCCGAGTACGCCCCCTTCTTCACCGGCGGCATCGGGCTCTACCTGGTCCACCGCAACCGGCGGGACGCCACGGCCTGGGGCATCGTCGGAGTCAGCTGGCTGCTCGGCCAGCACTACGCGGTGGCCACGCTGTGGCACCCGGCGGGCCCGCACGACTTCTCGTACCGCTCGTCGCTGGTCATCATCGCGATCGTGACCGCCGGCTTCGCCGCGGTCGCCGCGATCGCGCTCGGCGCTCTCGCCCGCTTCGACCGCCCTTGGCTGACGGTCGCGGGAGCGCTGACGTACCCCTTCTATCTCGTCCATGAACATCTGGGGTGGGTGGCAGTGAGCACGTTGCACCGGCGGCTCGGCATCCCTGCGGGGGTGACGGCGTTGCTCACAGTGGCGCTGATGCTGGCGCTGGCGTGGCTGCTGCACCGGTACGTGGAGCTGTGGTGCACCCCGCTGCTGCGCAGATCCCTGACGGGCGGGGCAAGGCCGGGCACCGTCACGGACCTCGGCAGGTCACACCCCGGTGAACGAGAGCTTCGCCGCGAACCCGAGGAACAGCAGACCCGCGGCCGTGGTGGCGCCTGCTGACAGCCTCTTGCGACGGCGGAAGACGGAGGCCAGGCGGGTACCGGTGTCGCACGGGGGTGCGACACTCCGTCCGGGCGGTCCGCGATGCGGTTGATCAGTCCTCGTCCGCCGTCAGACAGGCGCTCGGCTCAGAACGCGTCCGTCGGTACGTACGCCCCCCAGATCTCCCGCAGGGCGTCGCAGACCTCGCCCACCGTCGCCCGCGCCCGCAGCGCGTCCTTCATCGGGTACAGCACATTGGCCGTGCCCTCCGCCGCCCTCTTCAGCTCCGCGAGCGCGGCGTCCACCGCCTCCTGGTCGCGTTCGGCCCGGAGCTTCGCCAGACGGGCCGCCTGCTGGGCCTCGATCGCCGGGTCGACGCGGAGGGGTTCGTACGGCTCCTCCTCGTCCAGCCGGAAGCGGTTGACCCCGACGACGACACGCTCGCCGCTGTCCGTCTCCTGCGCGATGCGGTAGGCGCTGCGTTCGATCTCGCCCTTCTGGAAGCCGCGTTCGATGGCGCCGACCGCGCCGCCCATGTCCTCGACCCTGAGCATCAGTTCCAGGGCGGCGGCCTCCACATCGTCGGTCATCCTCTCGACGACGTAACTGCCGGCGAACGGGTCGACCGTGGCCGTCACGTCCGTCTCGTACGCCAGGACCTGCTGGGTGCGCAGCGCGAGGCGGGCCGACTTGTCGGTCGGCAGCGCGATCGCCTCGTCGAAGGAGTTGGTGTGCAGCGACTGAGTGCCGCCGAGAACGGCGCCCAGGCCCTGTACGGCGACCCGGACCAGGTTGACCTCGGGCTGCTGCGCGGTGAGCTGGACGCCCGCGGTCTGGGTGTGGAAGCGCAGCATCAGGGACTTGGGGTCCTTCGCGCCGAACTCCTCCCTCATCACCCGCGCCCAGATCCGGCGTGCGGCACGGAACTTGGCGACCTCCTCCAGGATCGTCGTACGGGCGACGAAGAAGAAGGACAGCCGGGGGGCGAAGTCGTCCACGTCCATGCCCGCGGCGACGGCGGTACGCACGTACTCGATGCCGTCCGCGAGCGTGAACGCGATCTCCTGCGCGGGCGAGGCACCCGCTTCGGCCATGTGGTAGCCGGAGATCGAGATGGTGTTCCACCTGGGGATCTCGGCCCGGCAGTACTTGAAGATGTCGGCGATCAGCCGCAGCGACGGCTTCGGCGGGAAGATGTACGTGCCGCGGGCGATGTACTCCTTGAGCACGTCGTTCTGGATGGTCCCGGTCAGCCGGTCGGCGGGCACCCCCTGCTCCTCGGCGACCAGTTGGTAGAGCAGGAGGAGGAGCGACGCGGGGGCGTTGATGGTCATCGACGTGGAGACCTCGCCCAGCGGGATCCCGTCGAAGAGGACGCGCATGTCGTCGACCGAGTCGATCGCGACCCCGACCTTCCCGACCTCGCCGGAGGCGATGGGGGCGTCCGAGTCGTGCCCCATCTGGGTGGGCAGGTCGAACGCGACGGACAGGCCCGCCGTGCCGTTGGCGATCAGCTGCTTGTAACGGGCGTTGGACTCCGTGGCGGTGCCGAAGCCCGCGTACTGCCGCATGGTCCACGGCCGGCCCGTGTACATGGTGGGGTAGACACCGCGTGTGAAGGGGTACGCCCCGGGTTCGCCCAGCTTCTCGTCGGCCTGCCAGCCGTCGAGGGCCTCCGGCCCGTACACCGGCTCGATGGGCAGTCCTGACTCGGACTCACGCGTCATGTGCTGTGCCTCCCGCTCAAGCTACTTATCGGTAATAAATCTCGCGACGGACTTTAGCGGCGGTGCCCCTGCCTGTCGGGAGCCCTCCGCTGGGACCTTGCTCACAGCACGCTCCCGAGCCCCGGGGCCGGCCTCTTCCATCATGCGCAGGATTCGGCAACCGGGCAGCGCGGGAATCCGTCTCATGAGACATCCGCGCCACGCGGGTGGCAGCGCGACGGTCGGGGGACCCATGATGAGACGCGTACGGGACGGCAGCCGGACCGGCAGGGCGCGCGCGGCGGCCGCGGCCGCCGTCGGTGTGGTGCTGCTGGCCGCCCTGACGACAGGATGCAAGGCCACACCCACCGGCCCCGCCGCCCCGCCCGGGGCGGCCGCGTCGGCCCCGGACGACGCCAAGCCGAGCGGAAGCGCGGGCGTCCCGTCTCCGTCCGCTACCCCGCCGGCGTCGCCGAGCGCCCGCCCCTCGCCGCGGCCACGGACGCTGATGTCCGTCGGCGACCGGAGCAGGCGCGTACGGGAACTCCAGGCGCGGCTACGGCAGATCGGCCACTTCGACCGCAGCCCCACCGGGTACTACGGCACGGCGACGGCCGCGTCGGTGCGTTCCTTCCAGGGCAAACGGGAGCTCCCCCGCACGGGCAGGACCGACACGGTGACGTGGCGGCGGCTGCTGGCGATGACCAGGAAGCCGACGGCGAAGGAGCTGGATCCGCCGGCCGTCAAGCCGGTCGCCCGCCCCGACGCCCGCTGCATGACGGGCCGGGTGCTGTGCATCAGCAAGAACAGCCGCACGCTGTCCTGGATGATCGACGGCCGGGTCGTCTCGGCGATGGACGTGCGGTTCGGCTCCCAGTACACGCCCACCCGTGAGGGAACCTTCTCGGTGTACTGGAAGTCCCGCCACCACGTCTCGACGCTCTACGACACCCCCATGCCGTACGCGATGTTCTTCAGCGGCGGCCAGGCGGTGCACTACTCGTCTGACTTCGCGGCCCGCGGCTACAGCGGCGCGTCGCACGGATGCGTGAACGTGCGGGACGAGGGGAAGATCGCGTCGCTGTTCGCCCAGGTGAAGAACGGCGACAAGGTCGTCGTCTACTGGTAGCGACGCGGGACGCGGAGATCGGGGGCGCGGGCGGGACCGGGGGAACGTGCCCCGCCCGCGCCGGGTGCGCCGAGCCGAAGGTACGGGGGGAACCCCGGCTCATTGCGCGGCCGATGACCAGTCGGCACTCAGTACTGCGCCGTAGCGCCGAAGAACGTTACAGCCGACGCGTTCATGCAGGTCAGAGGCGCACCCAGAGGCAGGTCAGCGGCGCACCGACAGGGTGGACGGCGAGCTCGGGAACGTCGTCGGCCGCGCCCACCCGCCGGGCGTGCCCCACGTGTGGAAGGTGACGGGCGGGAGGGAACCTCCACCGCTGTTCCCGCCGTCGTCCTTGCCGTGGTCCTTGCCGTCGCCCCTGCCCTCGTCGGCATTCCCGCCGTTCCGGCCGTCCGCCGCGAGGACGCGGTCGCAGAAGCGGTCCAGGTTCTCCTCGCCGTCGGCCAGCGCGACGAGACGGCGCTCCTGTTCCTCGCTCAGGGCGTCGGCACGGTACTCACGGCACGCCCGGACGGACTTCGCGAACACCCCGCCCGCTGAGCCGCCGGGCACGTCTCGCCCGTCCGTGCCGTCCCGCGCGCCGTGGTCGCCGGTGCCCCTGTCCCGGGTCCCGCCCTCCGGCGCGGGCGATCCGTCGCCGCCCGTCGCGCTCGGCGGTTCGCCGTCGGCCGGCTCCTCCTCGGCACCTCCGGTCTCCTTCGGACGCGGCGGAGGGCTGGGCGCCTTCGGCGTCCCGGACGGCGGGGCCACGGAACGCTCCGGCTCGGGTGCCTCGCCCCCCATCTCCTCGGGGGACGCGGCGCCTGATACGGATGCGGCGGGAACCGGTGAGCCGTGGCTGCCGAACGGCGTGGGAAACATGCCCGCGCCCCCGGCGACGGCCACCCCGCCGAGCGCGCACCCCACGAGCGAGACGGCCAGGCCGAAGCGCACCGTGCGGCCCCAGCGCGGACGCCGGGGTGCCGTGGACTCCGCCCGGATCCGTACGGCGGGCAGGGCGCCGCGGTTTCCGGCGATCGGGGCGGAATGTGCCGTACCGGCCCGCTTCCAGCTGCCGGAGGCCTCGCGGAAGGCCGCCGTCGCCACCGCCTCACCGGGCAGTTCGCCCCTGGCCGGGGCCGGGGTCCGCACTGCACGGAGCGCGGCCTCCAACTGTGCCAGCCCGGTCGTGGTGTGATCGTCGACGGACTCGACGGACGCACCGCGGAGCAGTTTCTCCGCAGCGTCCGAGTCAAGCCACTCGTGCTGCTCGTCGGCCATCACATGTCCCTCTGCGTCCACGGACGCGAATGCATCACACCTGCGGACGCCGCCGCACCCTTGCGGGCGGGGCGCTGTGCGGGTACGGCGCCCAGTCCCGGGCCTGCCACCGGGATCTCGTCCTCCTGGCCGCAGTCGCCGCCCACCAGTTCCGCGAGCCTCTTCAGACCGCGGTGGGCCGCGGTGCGCACCGCGCCGGGACGCTTCCCCAGTGTCATGGCCGCGCTCTTGGCGTCCAGGCCTATCACCACGCGCAGCACGACCGCCTCGGCCTGGTCCTGCGGCAGCTGCGCGATGAGGGACATGGCGCGGCCGGTGCCCAGGGACTCCAGTGCCTCCCCCGCCGTGTCGGACTCGGCGGCCTCACCGGCCAGTTCGCTCGCGTCGCCGCCGATCGCGGGGCGCCTGCCGCGCATCCGGATGTGGTCCAGCGAGCGGTTGCGCGCTATCCGGGCCGCCCATCCGCGGAACCGGTCGGCGTCGCCGCTGAACCGGTCGAGATCACGCGCTATCTGCAGCCAGGACTCGGATGCCACGTCCTCGGCGTCCGGTTCACCGACCAGCGTCCGTATGTAGCCGAGCAGCCGCGGGTGCACGGCGCGGTACACAGTACGGAAGGCGTCCTCGTCCCCGTCCTGTGCCGCGAGCACCGCGGCGGTCAGCTCCGCGTCGTCCCCCAGCACTCCCTCAACCCGCCCTGCTGATCCGAATCGCAGCTGGTCACCACTGCCGCGCAGCCCTGCGCGAGTCAGCACGCTACGTGGTCGGACGGTGCCCCGTCCATGACTTGTACAACCTGCAACTGTCTCCTGAGGTACTGCGGTGTGACAGAAAACGCACCCTTGGCGCTGAGTTGAGTACGGGGCCGCACTGCGGCTCCGTGGAAGACGACCGGGGCCTCTCCTGTGGGGGGTGGCGGCCCCGGTCGTCGTTCCGTCACCTCGGGCGCTGCGGCCGGCCGCACAGGCGGCCGGAGTCGTCGCTTTCCCGGCCGGTCAGGACTCGTCCTTCGCCACCGGCGCCACGATCCGGGTCGACGGTGGCCTAATGCCCCGACCCTGTCCCGAGGGCGCGGCCACGGGCCCGTCTCGACATCACCGCGCGCAGTACCCGCCGCCCTTCGGCCGAGAGGTCCAGCACCCGCCGCAGGCCCGTTCCACCGCCCGCTGTTCCCGGGGTCTCGGCGAGCACCTCCAGGATCTCGGTCTGGCGCAGCACTTCGCCGGTGACGAGCGGCCCGCCGCCGGCCGACCCGCCCGAGCGGTACAGCTCCAGCGCGTCGGCGTCACCGGCCGGGAAGTCGAACTCCCGGTGGATGTCGAGGGCCAGGAGCGAGCATGCGTCCGCCCAGGCCCGCAGCGGCCCGGCCGCGAACTCCCTCGGCGCGGCACCGAGCATCGCGCGCACCCGGGCCGCCGTCTCCCCGCCACCCTCGAAAGCGGCACGCTCCAGCGCCGCGTGTACGGCGTCGAGACGCTCCGCCCACTCCCTGCCGGTCTCGCAGCTCACCCAGAGCGGGCGCAGCGGTTCGGGATCGCTCCCGTCGTCCGGCGGCGTGAGACAGCGGTCCAGACAGGCGAGTGCACTCGCCGCCAGGCCCCGCTCGTCGGCACGGGCGATCTGCTCCATCAGAGTCATGGACGCCTCCCCTCGTTTCTCGGCGGCCCGGCCACTCAGTGACGAGGGCTGTGCTGCCTGTTACCGCGTACAGCGCCGGATGGCCGAAAAGCGTCACTCAGCCGGAACACCGAACACGTCAGGCCTCGGCCTGGAGGCTCTCGATGCCCAGACAGTCCAGAAATGCGAAGAAAAGTTCATCGCCGGACCGTTCCGGCTGCTCGATGCGCAGCAGTTCGAGCAGCGGCCCCTCGCGCACACCGCGGCCGGATTCAGCCGCCCAGCGCACCGCTCGTTCCGCCGCGTCCTCGGGCGGCAGGAAGAGATCCTCCAGCGCCGTGCCGTCCAGGCCGAGGTGCACGGCCATCGGCGCCCGGCCCAGGCAGGCGTACCACGATCCGCTGTGCGGCGCCGCGGCCTCCACGGCCACGCAGACGCTGTCCATGACGAAGCCGAGCAGCACCGGAGCCCGCGCGGCGTCGGCGAGCGCGGTCATGTTCCCCAGCGCCGGCTGACCCGGGTGACACCACACCTGCCAGCCGTCGGCGCGGAACTCCCGCAGCGTCAGCAGGCCACGCGCGTCCCTCAACGCCGGGTGGTCCGGGAGCGGTTCACCGCTGCGGCCCACCAGGTACACACCCCAGAAACCCACGTCGCGCTCCCCCCGCGGTCCGGCCTGCCATTCTGCCCGCCGGACACGCGGTGGGAGCGCGAAACGAGCCGACTCAGGCCTGTGGCACCCCGGCCGGCGCCGGGGCGGACAGCGGGTACATCCCGCGGGCCGCACGCTCGCCCTGCATCCGGGTCAGCTTGCGTACGAAGACGATCGCCATGACGGCCGCGGCGATGTCGAGCACGTCGGCGGCCATGATCAGGGTCACGGCGTCCGAGAGGTCGTCGACGTATTCGGTCGCGCTGTAGTTCTTCGACGCGCCCCAGCCGGCGAGCACCGACACCAGGTACAGCGTCCACCAGAGATTGAGAGGCGCGTTCGAGACCTTTCGCCAACTGCCGTCCGTGTTGGTCTGCGCGCTCGCGGTCCAGATGCCGCCGGCGACCCGTCGCGGGAGCCACATGTTGGCGATGGGGACGAACCAGGCACCGATCGCCCAGCCCGGCCGCATGGGCTGGAGGCCCGCGTCGAACACCTCGGCGTTGAGCCGCACCCGGCGGAACCAGATGATGAAGACGATGGCGGTGGCCAGCAGCGCGAGTCCTTGTACCGCAGCGGCCCGCTGGTAGAGGAGCTCGGAGTGGGTGGCCGAGACGAACTCGTACCGCGCCCCGTCGCCGATGTTCGCGTACTCGCCCCGGAGGTTCAGCTCCGCCGCGAGGGCGAACACGTCGACCGCGATGACCACCCCCAGCAGCACGACGACGGCTTTCGCGAGCCCGGCCGGCGAGCGCAGCCGGTGAAGTCCCTCCGACATCGGGGCGGGAGAGGGCTTCATCAGCCCGTTCGGCGGCGCGGGACGAACCGTCGCGCAGACGGAGCACCGCCCGTCCGCGGATGCGGCCGGTCTCGTACCGCAGGTCGTGCACAGCATGGAAGGACCCCCCAGGGTTCCGGTTCTCGGACATGGCCGCGCATCCCCCCAAGGCGCGCGGCCAGCGGAACCTAACCCTTCTCAACCGCGATGTCCACGGAGTTGGGGATCAGTTCACCGAGTCGACCTCGTCGGCCAGCGACTTGAAGTCGGCCCAGGTCAGCTCGGGCGTGCCCGGATCCCACAGCTTCTGGGAGACGGCGTTGAGCGGCATCCGGATGCCTGCGGCGACCTGCTCCTGCGTCTGCGCGTTCGGGAAGTCGCTCCAGACGGCGAACCGGCCGCCGAGGATCTGCTTCGAGTAGCGCTCGGCCACCGGCTCGGTGCCACGCAGGACGAAGGGGGTCCACTGCTCGTAGATCCGCTTGCCCGTGGGGTACACGAAGTCGTTGGGCTCGCCGAGTACGTAGTAGAGGAACTCGT
Organism: Streptomyces sp. NPDC057428; assembly: GCF_042803195.1. NCBI lineage: Bacteria > Bacillati > Actinomycetota > Actinomycetes > Kitasatosporales > Streptomycetaceae > Streptomyces > Streptomyces sp. NPDC057428. Next base: position 25,662 of record NZ_JBHVCT010000002.1, on the reverse strand, counting down.
CGTTGAGGTTGACGACCTTGCGGCCCTCGGCCAGGTAGTCCTGGGGCGGCCTGGCGCCGATTTCCTTGCCCGTCCAGTACTCGACCTCGATGCCCTTGTCCGCGGTGACGCTCCCGCCGCTGAAGAAGCCGTCGTTCCATGCCTTGGGGATCTTCTGCGCCTTGCGGATGACGGCGGCGCGGTCGTTGAGCCAGCCCTCGGCCAGGTCCTGGACGGTGGCGTCGGCGCCGTACTTCTCGCGTGCTGCCGCGGCGAGTTGAGGATAGGAGGCCTGCGGGCTGCTCACCGTGAGGGCCTGGTACTCGTCCGCTCCGACGTGGAACCAGGCGCCGGGGAGGAGTTCGGCGTACTCGTTCAGCAGGTCGTCGACGATCTGCGCCGACTCCGGCTCGGAGATGTCGATGGCGCCCTGCCGTGCCACGCCCTGCGTGTTGCGCAGCTGGAGGTCGGGGTGCGCGCGCAGGACGGCGCCGAGGTGTCCGGGAGAGTCGATCTCACCGACCACGGTGATGTGCAGGCTCTGCGCGAGCTTCACTATCCGGCGCACCTCGGCCTTGCTCAGGTGCTCGTCGGACACGACCTCGGGGTGGGTGTCGGACTCGATCCGGAAGGCCTGGTCGTCGGACAAGTGCAGTCCGAGCTGGTTGAGCTTGAGGTCGGCCATCTCGCGCAGCCGGTCCTCTATCCAGTCCGCGGAGTAGTATTTGCGCGCTATGTCGAGGTTGAACCCGCGCTGGGGACGGTCCGGGGTGTCGCGCACGACGCCCTCGGGCACGGTGCCGTCGGCGTTCAGCGACTGCTTGAGGGTGCGGGTCCCGTAGAAGACACCCGCCTGCCCGGGGCCGCTGATGGTGACCCGGCCGCCCGCCGTCTTCATGGTGTACGACTCCGGGTCGCCCTTGCCTGCGGAGAGCGCCAGTTCGACGTCACCTTCACGGGGGGACTTCTCACCCCGGTAGCTGATCTTCAGCTCCTTGGCGAGCAGCTTCGCCTCGTCCGCGAGTTCGGGGTCGGCCACGACGACGGTGCTGTTGCCGGCCGGCTTCCAGCCCGGCCCGCGCGCGGGGGTGTGCTCGCGCACCGCGGGTATCGTCCGCGGCGTCGTGGAGAGCGGATAGCTCCGGGACGGGGAGGGCGAGGTACGGGCCGAGGCTGCGCCACCGTTCCGGGTCCCGGAGCCGGAGTCGTCGGGCCAGACGACCAAGGTGAGCGTGACGGCGGCGGCGACGGCTACGGCCGCGCCGGCCACCAGGGTTCCGCGTGAGGGCGACATCGGTCAGAATCCTCCGGATCGGGGGCAAAAGAGATCAAAGACAACGAGAAAGCCGGACAATCCATCCGCTAATTCGTCCATCAGGCGTTCCGAAACTCTCCCGTGTGGGTGAATTTCTCGCACCCTTCGGTTGCTGGTCGCCTGGTCTCGATAGCGTTGCGGCACATACATCCCAGTCCTCACTTCCACGCTCTGAGCAACCTCGTCGCACCCAGGCCCGTCTGCAGGGTCACAGATGCCTTTCGTCCGAGGAGTCCCGCTGTCCAGGTCCAGCGAGTCCCACGCCGGCCTGCCGAAACAACCTCAGCAGACCGGGCGGGCAGCCGTACCCGTCCAGGGCCAGGGCCCCGCCCCGACCCTGCGTGAGGCACCGGCGGAGGCCCTTGTTCCGGAATCAGTCTCGGGGAGCGCTCGCAAGAATGCCTACTCGAACGGGATCCGTCACTTCAACGCCTGGCCGCGCGAGCTCGCCGAGGCCGCCCTGCTGGAGTGCTGCGGCAGCCGCCGCTGGGCCCTGCGGATGGCCGCCCACCGGCCCTACCCCGACCTGGACACCCTGCTCGCCGCCTCCGACGAGGCGGGGTACGACCTCGCACCCTCCGACATCGCCGAAGCGCTCGCGGTGGAGAGCGCACCCTGCCTGCACCACGCCGCGCCCCGCGCAGCCCACCTGGCGCTGCGCGCCGCGCACGCCGCCTACGAGAGCCGCTTCGGCCACGTCTTCGTGATCTGCCTCGACGGGCTCCGGCCCTCCCAGCACGTCGACCAGGTGCTGGCCTCCATCCGCACCCGACTGGCCCACGAACCGGACGAGGAGCGCGCCCTGACCGCGGAGGAGATGCGACGACTCGCCCGGGGCCGCATCATCGAGCTGGTGACGGAGGCCGGGCGACAGGCCGGCCAGGTGCCCCCGGTGTCATATGACCCCCGGTAGGCCGTCCGTGCCTGTTTGATTGCCACTTTGATCACACCGACGGGCCCCGCCGCCATGGAACCGACAAAGCGTCGCTACGATGGCCGGGGCCGGTGGACCGTACCCGGCCGGGTCAGACCGACAGTCAAGCCGGCCGACCCCAATCCCCGCTCCCGGAGGGTTCTTCCGTGCCGGCTGGAACGCTGTACCGCGGCCGGGAAGGCATGTGGTCCTGGGTGGCTCATCGAGTCACCGGTGTCCTCATTTTCTTCTTCCTGTTCGTACACGTCCTGGACACCGCTCTCGTGCGTGTCTCCCCCGAGGCGTACGACGAGGTCGTGGCCACCTACAAGACCCCGCTCGTCGCGCTGCTCGAGTACGGCCTGGTGGCCGCCATCCTGTTCCACGCGCTGAACGGTCTCCGTATCGTCGCCGTGGACTTCTGGGCCAAGGGCCCGCGCTACCAGAAGCAGATGCTCTGGACCGTCCTCGGTATCTGGATCGTGCTGATGGCCGGGGCCCTTTACCCCGTCCTCGGCCACGCCGTACGTGAAGTCTTCGGGAGCTGAGGCCAATGTCCACCGAGACTCCTTCGTCGGCGATCGGCGACGTCGAGGCCGTGAGCCTGTTCGACGTCGACAACCCGGCCCCGGTGATCGAGCCCCCGCGCCAGCGCACGGGCAAGACACCCAAGGGATCGCGCACCAACTTCGAGATGTACGCCTGGCTCTTCATGCGCCTGTCGGGCATCGTGCTGGTCGTCCTGGTCATCGGCCACCTGCTGATCCAGCTGGTGCTCGACGGTGGCGTGTCCAAGATCGGTTTCGCGTTCGTCGCGGGCCGCTGGGCCTCGCCGTTCTGGCAGCTCTGGGACCTGGCGATGCTGTGGCTCGCCATGCTCCACGGCGCCAACGGCCTCCGTACGGTCATCAACGACTACGCCGAACGGGACAACACCCGCTTCTGGCTGAAGATGCTCCTGTACACCGCAACGGTGTTCACCGTCCTGCTGGGCACGCTGGTGATCTTCACCTTCGACCCGAACATCCGCTAGGCGCCGGGACAGAGGGACCAGAGGAAACCATGCAGATCCACAAGTACGACACAGTCATCGTCGGCGCCGGCGGCGCCGGCATGCGCGCGGCCATCGAGTCGACCAAGCGCAGCCGCACCGCCGTCCTGACGAAGCTCTACCCCACCCGCTCCCACACGGGTGCCGCGCAGGGCGGCATGGCCGCCGCGCTGGCGAACGTGGAGGAGGACAACTGGGAGTGGCACACCTTCGACACGATCAAGGGCGGCGACTACCTGGTCGACCAGGACGCCGCCGAGATCCTGGCGAAGGAGGCCATCGACGCCGTCCTCGACCTGGAGAAGATGGGCCTGCCGTTCAACCGGACGCCCGAGGGCCGCATCGACCAGCGCCGCTTCGGCGGTCACACCCGTAGCCACGGCGAGGCCCCGGTCCGCCGGTCGTGTTACGCCTCGGACCGCACCGGTCACATGATCCTCCAGACGCTGTACCAGAACTGCGTCAAGGAGGGCGTGGAGTTCTTCAACGAGTTCTACGTCCTGGACCTCCTGCTCCAGGACGTGGACGGGGTCAAGAAGTCCGCGGGCGTCGTCGCCTACGAGCTGGCGACCGGCGAGATCCACGTCTTCCAGGCGAAGTCGGTCATCTTCGCCTCCGGCGGCACCGGCAAGTTCTTCAAGGTGACCTCCAACGCCCACACCCTGACCGGTGACGGCCAGGCCGCCGCGTACCGCCGTGGTCTGCCGCTGGAGGACATGGAGTTCTTCCAGTTCCACCCGACGGGCATCTGGCGCATGGGCATCCTGCTGACGGAGGGCGCCCGCGGTGAGGGCGGCATCCTCCGCAACAAGGACGGCGAGCGCTTCATGGAGAAGTACGCGCCGGTCATGAAGGACCTCGCGTCCCGTGACGTCGTGTCCCGCTCCATCTACACGGAGATCCGTGAGGGCCGCGGCTGCGGCCCCGAGGGTGACCACGTCTACCTCGACCTCACGCACCTCCCGCCGGAGCAGCTGGACGCGAAGCTCCCGGACATCACCGAGTTCGCGCGTACCTACCTCGGCATCGAGCCCTACACGGACCCGATCCCGATCCAGCCGACCGCGCACTACGCCATGGGCGGCATCCCGACCAACGTCGAGGGCGAGGTGCTGGCCGACAACACCACCGTCGTCCCGGGCCTGTACGCCGCCGGCGAGGTCGCATGTGTCTCCGTGCACGGTGCCAACCGCCTCGGCACCAACTCGCTGCTCGACATCAACGTCTTCGGACGCCGGTCGGGCATCGCGGCCGCCGAGTACTCCGCGAAGAACGACTTCGTCGAGCTTCCCGAGAACCCGGCGAAGCTGGTGGAGGAGCAGCTCGAGCGGCTGCGCAACTCGACGGGCACCGAGCGCGTCGCCGTACTCCGCACGGAACTGCAGGAGTGCATGGACGCCAACGTGATGGTGTTCCGCACCGAGCAGACCATCAAGACGGCGGTCGACAAGATCGCCGAGCTGCGGGCGCGCTATCTCAACGTGTCCATCCAGGACAAGGGCAAGCGGTTCAACACCGACCTCCTGGAGGCCGTCGAGCTGGGCAACCTCCTCGACCTGGCCGAGGTCATGGCGGCCTCGGCGCTGGCCCGCAAGGAGTCCCGCGGTGGTCACTACCGCGAGGACTTCCCGAACCGCGACGACGTCAACTTCATGCGCCACACCATGGCGTACCGCGAGGTCGCGGACGACGGCTCCGAGTCGATCAGGCTCGACTACAAGCCGGTCGTCACGACCCGCTACCAGCCGATGGAGCGTAAGTACTGATGGCTACTCCGACCCTGGAAAAGAGCGACAAGGCCGAGGCCGGCTTCGGCGACTCGCCCTACATCACCGCCACGTTCCGGATCCGCCGGTTCAACCCGGAGGTCTCCGACGAGGTCCAGTGGCAGGACTTCCAGATCTCGATCGACCCGAAGGAGCGTGTCCTCGACGCCCTTCACAAGATCAAGTGGGAGCTGGACGGTTCCCTGACCTTCCGCCGCTCCTGCGCGCACGGCATCTGCGGGTCCGACGCGATGCGGATCAACGGCAAGAACAGACTCGCCTGCAAGACGCTGATCAAGGACATCAACCCGGACAAGCCGATCACGGTCGAGGCCATAAAGGGCCTCACGGTCCTCAAGGACCTTGTGGTCGACATGGACCCGTTCTTCCAGGCGTACCGCGACGTCATGCCCTTCCTCGTCACCAAGGGCAACGAGCCGACGCGTGAGCGTCTGCAGTCCGCCGAGGACCGTGAGCGCTTCGACGACACCACCAAGTGCATCCTGTGCGCCGCGTGCACGTCCTCGTGCCCGGTGTTCTGGAACGACGGCCAGTACTTCGGCCCGGCGGCCATCGTCAACGCGCACCGCTTCATCTTCGACTCGCGTGACGAGGCCGGGGAGCAGCGCCTGGAGATCCTCAACGACCGTGACGGTGTGTGGCGTTGCCGCACGACGTTCAACTGCACGGACGCCTGCCCGCGTGGCATCGAGGTCACCAAGGCGATCCAGGAAGTGAAGCGCGCCCTGATCACGCGTCGCTTCTGACCCTCGCGTCACCTCCCGAGACCCCGTTCCCCGCGCCGCACGTGCGGGGAACGGGGTCTCTTGGTACGTGGGGGCGGGCCGGGACGGTACGGTCGTGCGGAGCCTGACCGGCTCACCTCTCCCGGCGCAGCACAGCACGGGAGCAGATGCCTTGAGGGAGAACGGGGAACGCTGTGAGCGATCCGAATCCGTACGCGGACGACTCATACAAGTGGGGCCCGCCGCAGCCACCGGGCAACCCGCCCACGATGCCGGACGGCCAGGGTTACGGCTATCCGGCGCCGGGCGCCACCCCGGCGTACGGCTACCCGCAGCCGCTGCCGGATTCCGCGGCTCAGCCCGGCCCCGGGTACGGCTGTCCGGGACCGGGCGGCCAGCCGACGCAGCCCGGCTTCAACCTGCCGGTGCAGTACGGCGGGACCGGCGGGGTGCCCATGCTCTCGTTCGGTGACATCACGGTGATGAACGACGGGATCGTGACGCCGTCCGGCACCATGCCGCTGAAGGGCGCGGTGTGGACGGCGACGGACATGTCGCGCACGGAGGAGAAGATCCCCACCGTCGGCATCGTGCTGGCGATCGTCTTCGCGCTGTTCTGCCTGATCGGTCTGCTGTTCCTCCTGATGAAGGAAAAGCACACGACCGGCTTCATCCAGGTCACCGTCACCAGCGCCGGCCGCCACCACTCGACGATGATCCCGGCAACGGGGCCCGAGACCTTCCAGATGGTCATGTCGCAGGTCAACACGGCGCGTTCGATGAGCGCCTGAGATCCGGTCCCTCGCACCGGGCCGCCACCCAGATCGCCCGTCAGCTGCCGCGGCCACGGACCACGCCTGGTTTCACGCCGGGGACCGCACCACCGGTCCCCGGCTCTCCGGTTCCCGATCCGACGGCTGGGCACCTCCCGAAGGGTCCGTGCTCACCGCGGCGAGGTTCAGGTCCGTCACCTCGGAGCGGTGTGGCTCTGCCGGGCCGGGCTGCCGGATTCCGCGGGCGGATCTCCCGGATAGCCTTGGGCCTGTGGTGAAGGAAGAGGACAACGTGGCTGACGCGAACGCGGCGAGGCCGTCCGGCAGGGCCTCCAAGGCCCCCAAGAGCGAGCAGACCCGCACGCTGATCCTTGAGACCGCGCTCCGGCTCTTCGAGCAGCGCGGATACGACAAGACCACGATGCGGGCCATCGCGCAGGAGGCCGGCGTCTCCGTGGGGAACGCCTACTACTACTTCTCCTCGAAGGAACACCTCGTCCAGGGCTTCTACGACCGGATCGCCGCCGAGCACGCGGTCGCCGTCCAGCCGGTCCTGGAGGGTGACACCGATCTCGCCGTCCGCATCCGTGGGGTACTGCTCGGCTGGCTGGACGTGGCAGAGCAGTACCACCGCTTCGCGGGCCAGTTCTTCAAGAACGCCGCCGACCCCGAGAGCCCGCTCTCACCGTTCTCGGAGGATTCCGTCGCCGCCCGCGAGGCCGCGATCTCCATCCACAGGCGCTGCCTGGCCGGGTCGGACATCAAGCGTGACCCCGAACTGGACGAGCTGCTCCCGCAGTTGATGTGGCTGATGCAGATGGGGATGGTGCTTTTCTGGGTCTACGACCGTACCGAGAACACGGAGCGCAGCCGACGGCTGGTGGAGCGCACGGCGCCACTCGCCGCACGGGCGATCGCACTCTCCCGTTTCCGGGTGCTGCGACCGCTCGTGCGGCAGGTTCACGACGTGCTGGTCGAGTTCATGCCCGGGGCCCGGGACGTCAGATCCAGCTGAGTTCCCAGAGGCGCCAGATCCCGGTACCGTCCGAGAGGTACTGGGAGCCCGACACGTCCGGCGTGGCGACGACGTAGTCCTTCTTCTGCCACAGCGGGATGAGCGGCACGTCCTCGCCGACCAGCTGCTGCAGATCCTTGAAGTCGGACGACGTGCGGCCGCGGTCGCTGTACTGCTGCGTGGCCGTGATCAGCCTGTTCATCTTCGCGCTGTCGTAGCCGTTGTGGAGGCTGTTGTCGCGGCCGACGAGCGGCTGGCTGAAGGTGTCGGAGTCGGGGAAGTCGGGGAGCCAGCCGACCGTGTAGGCGTCGTAGTCGCCCGCCGCGTAACCCTTCTGGAAGGCCTGCCACTCCACGGCCTTCTCGGTTACCTTGAACAGTCCGTCCTTCTCCATCTGGCGGACCAGCTCGGCGCTCTCCGCCTTGTTCGCGTCGTCGTCGCGGTGGGCGAACGTGATGTGCAGCGGCATCTGCACCCCCGCCTGCTGCATGAGGGCCTTGGCCCGCTTCGGATCGGGCTGCGGGTAGGCGTCGAAGAAGGGGGTGCTGTGCCCGATGTAGCCCTGGGGGATCAGCGAGTAGAGCGGCTCGACGGTGCTGTGGTAGACGTCGCTGACCAGCGGGCCGCGGTCGATGATCCACGCCAGCGCTTGGCGGACCCGCTTGTCCGAGAGCGGCGAGTCGGCGCGGACGTTGAAGACCAGGTTGCGGATCTCGGCGCTGTCCGCCTCGGTCACGCGCTGATCGGTGGCACCCGGGTCGAGCTCGGCGAGCTTGTCGGCGGGCAGCTGACGGTGCGTGACATCGACCTCGCCGGCCTGCCAGGCGGCCTGGAGCTGGTCGGATCCCTCGAAGTAGCGGATGTCGACAGCCACCCCGGTCTTCTTCAGCGCGCCCTTGTAGGCCGGGTTGGGCACCAGCTTGGCCTGCACCCCGGGCTCGTACGCCTTCAGGATGTACGGCCCCGAGCCGTCGACCTGGTTGCCGGTGCGGAGCTTGTCCTTCGGGTAGGCGCTGGGGTCCACGATGGACCCGGCACCCGTCGCGAGCTTCTGCGGGAAGGTCGCGTCACGGGTCGACAGGTTGAAGGTGACGGTCCGCCCCTCGGTCACGACCGAGGCGAGATTGGGGAAGAGGACCGAAGGACCGACGTCCGTCTTGATCTTGAGCATGCGGTCGAAGGAGTACTTCACGTCCGCGGCGGTGATCTTGCGGCCGTTGGAGAACGTCAGGTCGTCCCGCATCGTGCACTGGTAGGTCTGGAGCTTCTGCCCGACGAACCCGCAGCTCTCCGCCGCGTCCGGCTCCGGCACGATCGCACCGGACTTGAAGGTCAGCAGCGACTGGTACAAGTTGCTGTAGATGGCCCAGGAACCCGCGTCGTAGGCCCCGGCCGGGTCGAGCGAGGTCACCTCGTCGGTCGTGCCGACCTTGATGGGATCCTCGTTCACCTCGTCCGAGGGGAGCAGTCTCCAGCCTCCGAATCCGACGATGGCCAGTACCGCGATTGTCGCGAGAATCCGTATCCGGATCGACCGCATGTGTCGTGCTCTCCCTTACCAGCCCAACTCGGCTCATGTGCGGGAATCGCGCACATCGCCGCATGTTCGCCCTCACCCAATCACACGATATTCACATCGGGAAGTCGAAGGACGATGCCGGCCGTGACTTGTTCGCCAAAAGTGCTGTTCTCACGACGTTTTCATCGCTGGATGTGACCTCTGTGCGTGCTTTCCGTGCCCGGGGAGGGCATCGTCGGCGCTCGGGCCTGGCGGGAGGCCGGGCGTGGGCGCTCAGGCCTGGCGGGAGGCCAGCTCCACCACGGTGATGTCGGACGGCGCCCCGACACGCACCGGTGGACCCCACGCACCCGCGCCCCGCGAGACGTACAACTGTGTGTCACCGTAACGTTCGAGGCCTGCGACCGTGGGGTTGGCGAGCTCGGCCACGAGGTTGCCGGGCCAGAGCTGACCCCCGTGGGTGTGGCCTGAGAGCTGCAGCCCCACCCCGTACTCGACGGCGTGGTCGATGACGACGGGCTGGTGCGCGAGGAGGACGGAGGCGCGGCTGCGGTCCCGGTCACCGAGGGCACGGGCGAAGTCGGGTCCCTGCCCCTCGCTCTCACCGGCGATGTCGTTGACCCCCGCGAGGTCGAAGCCGCCGATCTCGACGCGGGCGTTCTCCAGCGGGTGCAGGCCCAGTTCGCGGACGTGATCGACCCACTGGGCCGCACCGGAGAAGTATTCGTGGTTGCCGGTCACGAAGTAGCTGCCGTGACGGGCTTCGAGATCGGCGAGCGGTTCGGCGGCGGAGGCCAGGTCCGCGACCGAGCCGTCGACGAGGTCCCCGACGACCGCGACGAGATCCGGGCCGGTGGCGTTGATCGTGTCGACGATGCGCCGGGTGTGTGAGCGGCCCAGGACCGGGCCGATGTGGATGTCGCTGACCACGGCGATCCTGAAGCCGTGTGCGGAGCGAGGGAGTCCGGCCAGCGGCACGGTGACGCGCTTGACCCGGGGGCCGCGCAGGACCCCGTAGGTGCCGTATCCGACCGTGCCCAGGCCGGCGAGGGCCGCTGCCCCGCCGACGGCGCGGGCGACGAACAGCCTGCGGGAGGGATCGGCCGCCTTCGGGGCGGCCGGGATGTCGTGGGCTTCCAGGGACACGGTGACGTCCGTCGCAGCCGGGGCCTCATGGGCTTCGCCTGACCTGGCCGGTGCGGCCTCGGGCCCGGCGGCATCCGTGAGGGTGACATCCACCGGGCGCGCGCCGACGGCTGCCTCTGCGGAGGGGCTCGTCGTCCCGGCGGACCCCGGGGCAGCTTCGGCGGTCCCGTCCCGTCGTGCGAGGACACGGCGCAGAACGGGGCGCACGGCCTCTCCCGCCAGCAGGGCAAGCGTGAGGTAGAGCAGGGCGGCCAGCCACAGGAAGCCAGGCCAGGCCAGCACCTGCTGCACCGCGAAGGGCAGTCCGGTCCGGCTCGAGACGAGGGCGCCGACGGAGAGCAGCGGCAGTACGAACGCCGCGACGGTACCGGCGCGGCGCGCGAGGCCGCCCGGTGTCGTCGTGTCACCGATCAGCCGGTGCCACACGTAGCGGTGCACCAGGACGAGCAGGGCGAGAACCGCGACCGCCACGAGCACGAAGACCACAACCACGAACGCTCCCCCGCTGAAATCCCGTCCTGGCGCCGGTGAGCGCCCGGCCCGTCATCTGCCTGCGTGACGCAAAGCCCTGACACCACGGAACCCGATGACTCCGACGGCCGTCCCCAGAAGAAACGAGGTGATGGCGAGCAGGAGATGGACCCAGAAGTAGGCGGTCGGTCCACCCGCGTCGTCGAACGCGAGCCCGCTGCCGTCCTTCCACAGGTTCTTTGCAAAGGTGATCCAGATGAACCAGCTCCACACCCCGAACACGAGCAGGAACCAGGAGACGGGGCGGCTGAGCTTCATACGATCAGTATCGCCGCCGCGCTCCGGCCCGGTCGCCCGGGGTGGGCTGTCCAAGCGGAATGCACGGCGGGTCAGGGCACCCAGGTCCCGATCCCCAGCAACGCCATGTACGTTTCCGACCGTGCCTGCTCTGAAAATGACCGTAATGACGGTCCTCTCTGCCGCGTTGCTGTCCGTATGTGTCGCCGGTCCTGCAGGGGCGGCCGACAAGGACAAGACCGACGACAAACAGCCGAAGCCGACCGGTCCCATGTCCACCGTGGGTGGCGAGCGGCTGGGCGAGGTGGGCACCCAGGTCCAGCTGGGCCCCGGCGCCCCGGTCCTGCCGAAGAAGCTCACCGGACGGTCGTGGATCGTCGCGAACGCCGAGAACGGGCAGGTACTCGCCTCGCACAACGCCCATTGGCGGCTGCCGCCCGCCTCGACGCTGAAGATGCTCTTCGCCGACACGGTCCTGCCCGCCCTGCAGCCGAAGTCCCTGACCCACATGGTGACCGAGGAGGAACTGGCCGGGATCGGCGAGGGCAGCAGTCTGGTCGGCGTGAAGGAGGACCAGGCGTACACGGTGCACGACCTGTGGCTCGGCGTGTTCCTGCGTTCGGGCAACGACGCGGTGCACGTGCTGTCGGCGATGTACGGCGGCGTGCCCGCCACGGTCGCCGCGATGCAGCGGCACGCCGAGGAACTGCAGGCTCTCGACACCCGGGTGGTCTCCCCCGACGGCTACGACGCCCCGAACCAGGTCTCCAGCGCCTACGACCTGACGCTGTTCGCCCGCAGCGGCATGCAGAAGGCGGACTTCCGCGAGTACGCAGCGACGGCGACGGCGGACTTCCCGGGTGCGCAGAAGAAGGGCAAGAAGCGCGAGTCCTTCGAGATCCAGAACACCAACCGCCTGATCACCGGCGACATCGGTGTCGAGCCGTACAAGGGCATCGCCGGGGTCAAGAACGGCTACACCACCCACGCGGGCAACACCTTCACGGGTATCGCCGAGCGCGACGGCAAGGTCCTGCTCGTCACCGTCATGCACCCGTCGGCGGACGAGAGCCACGCCGTCTACAAGGAGGCCGCCGGCCTGCTCGACTGGGGCTTCGCGGCGGACGGCAAGGTGACCCCGGTCGGCGAGCTCGTCCCTCCGAAGTCCGCCGTGACCGGGCCCGCGAAGGACTCCGCGCCCGCGGCCGGCGCGGACAAGGCCGAGAAGAAGCACGCGGCCACCACGGCGGCCGCCGCATCGGGCTCCAGCGGGGTCTGGACCGCCCTGTCGATCGTCGGCGGACTGCTGGTGGTCCTGGCGGCCGGGGTGTTCCTCGTCAACCGGCGCTGGCCGCTGCCGGACCTGGTGCGCCGTCTTCCCCGTCGCTGACCTCCTCGGCCTCCGGCCCGTCACCGCCCTTGCTCGGGGTCGCCGTCCAGGCGGCGCAGACGAGCAGCAGTTTGGCGCTGAAGTTGATCCACAGGAGCAGTGCGATGGGCACGCCGAAGGCGCCGTACACGCTCTTCGCCGCCACGTCCCGGATATAGCTGCCGAGCAGCAGCTTGAGCATCTCGAACCCGACGGCGCCGACCAGTCCGGCGACGATCAGCCGGCGCCGCGGGGGCTCGACGCCCGGCAGCAGGGTGAGCAGGTAGAGGAGCAGCAGGAAGTCGGCGCAGACCGCCACGGCCACGGCGGCCACCTGGAGCAGGATCCCGCCCGCGCCGTTCTCCGGGATACCCAGACGGTCGGCCGTCCAGCCGATGGCGGTCGAGGCGACGGTGGAGACGGCGAGGGTCACGAGCGCCGCGCCGCCGAGGCCGAGCAGCAGCCCGGCGTCCTTGATCTTGCGGACGACCGGGTTGCCCTCGACCACGTCGTCCTTCTCCCACACCGCGCGCAGACAGTCCCGCATCGAGCCGATCCAGCCGATGCCGGTGAAGAGCAGCAGCAGACCGGCGACCACTCCGATGGTGCCCGCGTGGGCCACGAGGTCCTCGATGCCGAGCTGGTCGGAGATGCCGGGCACCTGCTCGGCGAGCTTGTCCTGGATCTTGTCCAGCTGCTCGGTCGAGAGCAGCGCGGCCCCGACCGCCGCACCGACCGCGATCAGCGGGAAGAGCGCGAGGAAGCTGAGAAAGGTGATCGCCGCCGCGAGCCTGGCCCAGTGCACCCGGTCCAGAGTCTCGTAGGAGCGCCAGGCGTGCGTCTCCATGAGCCGTGCGACGAGCGGCCCGACGACGGGGAGTCTTTTCAGCCAGTCCATGACCTACGCGTACCCCTCCGGAGCCGGAAAACCGGTGCCCGGGGCTCTCCGGATCACCGATCACCCATTTCGGTGAGTGCTGTAACAAATCCCTCAAAAGGGTTTTCTCTGGCGATAACGTCACGTCCATGTCTGTCGACACGGTGTCCTTGACCGGCTGGGGCCGCACCGCCCCGACGACCGCAGTGCGGTTTCGCCCCCGTACGTACGAAGAAGCCGTGGTCGCGGTCCGGGGCCGTGGCCCCAGAGGGGTCGTCGCCCGGGGGCTCGGCCGGGCGCACGGCGACGCGGCACAGAACGCGGGAGGTTCGGTCGTCGACATGACCGCCCTGGACCGGATCCGCTCGGTCGATCCGGCGGCGGGCACGGTCGTCTGCGAAGCCGGGGTGAGCCTGCACCGCCTGATCGAGACGGTGCTCCCGCTCGGCTGGTTCCTCCCGGTCACACCGGCGACCCGTCAGGTGACGGTCGGCGGAGCCATCGGCTCGGACGTCCACGGCAGGAACCACCGGACGGCGGGGACCTTCGCCCGGCACGTGCGCGCACTGGAACTGCTGACCGCCGACGGCGAGGTACGCACGGTGCTCCCGGGCACGGATCTGTTCGACGCGACCGCGGGTGGCCTCGGCCTGACCGGGGTGATCCTCTCCGCCACTCTGGCCCTGCGTCCCGTCAGCACCTCGCTGATGACGGTCGACACGGTGCGGTCGGCGGACCTGGACGAGACGATGGCACGGCTCGCGACCTCCGGCGACGCCTCGCCGTACGCGACGGCCAGGATCGACCTCCTTGCGCGCGGAAAGGCGACCGGGCGGGCCGTCGTCATGCGGGGAGAGCACGCGCCCCTCGACGCGCTACCGGCGCGCGCCAGGCGCACACCGCTGGATCTCCGCCCCGGGCGTCGTCCCGCGCCCCACGCCCTCGTCCCTGAGGGACTGTTCGGCCGGACCGCAGGCGCCCTCCTGGCCGAACTCGGCCACCGCGGCGCCCTCCCCTCGCGGACCGGGGCACTTCGGAGCGTCTCGGCCTTCCTCCACCCCCTGGACGCCGTGCCCGACTGGCGCCGCGTCCGCGGCACGGGCAGCTTCGTCCAGTACCAGTTCGCCTTGGGATACGGCCACGAGGAGACCCTGCACCGCATCGTCCGGCGTCTCGTCCTGCGCCGGACTCCGGCCTTCCACGGCACTCTCGAACGGTTCGGGGACGGCGGGCCCGGCTGGCTCTCCTTCCCCGTTCCCGGCTGGACGCTCTCCTTCGGGCTGCCCGCCGGGCTGCCGGGGCTCGCCCGAGTGCTGGACGATCTCGACGACGAGGTGGCGGCGGCGGGCGGGCGTGTCTTCCTGGCCAAGGACGCGCGGCTGAGGCCGGAGCTGACCGAGGCGATGTACCCGCGGCTGCCCGACTTCCGGGCCTTGCGCCAGGAACTCGACCCTTCCGGCGCCTTCACCTCGGACCTGTCCCGCCGGCTCGCGCTCTGAGCGGTCCGGCGGGCCGCCTGCCCTGTCCCGGTGTCCCGCTCCCGGGCTCCCCGCCCGTCCGCGCCCTGTCATCGCCCGTCATCCCGCTAGGAGTTTTCCTTTGAAGGACGCCTTCGGTGCCCCGCAGTCCCTGCTCGTACTCGGCGGCACCTCGGAGATCGGACTGGCCACCGCGCGGCGGCTGATCGCTCGCCGCACCCGCACCGTCCGGCTGGCCGGACGGCCTTCTCCCGCCCTGGAGCGGGCTGCCTCCGATCTGCGCGAACTGGGGGCCGACGTCCGTACCGTCGGCTTTGACGCGCTCGACTCCGCCTCCCATGAAGAGGTGCTCGGAAAGCTCTTCACCGAGGGCGACATCGACATGGTGCTGATGGCCTTCGGCGTCCTGGGCGACCAGGCGCGCGACGAGGAGGAGCCGCTTTCCGCGGTCCGGGTGGCGCAGACCAACTACACGGGGGCGGTGTCCGCCGGCTTGGTGTGCGCGGGCGCACTGCAGGCGCAGGGACACGGCTCGCTGGTGGTGCTCTCGTCGGTGGCCGGGGAACGCGCCCGTCGCGCGGACTTCATCTACGGCTCCAGCAAGGCGGGCCTGGACGCCTTCGCCCAGGGCCTCGGGGACGCACTCCACGGGACCGGGGTGCACGTGATGGTCGTACGCCCCGGATTCGTGCGGTCCCGGATGACCGAGGGGCGCGAGGAGGCACCGCTCGCCACGACCCCCGGCGCGGTCGCCGACGCGATCGTGGCAGGCCTGCGGCGGCGTTCGGAGACGGTGTGGGTGCCCGGTGCGCTGCGGGTCGTCATGTCGGCCCTGCGGCACGTTCCGCGCCCCCTGTTCCGGCGGCTGCCGGTCCGCTAGACGGGCGCGGTGGTCGTGACGGCCACCGCGCCCGTCCGGGTCAGGGACGGAGGGACGGCTGGTCCACCGCACTGCCGCCCTGGGCCGGTACCGCGGGCGCGCCGCCGCCGTCCCCGAACGGGAACTCGTTGATCTTGCGCCACACGGCGTCGGTGCCCTGTTCGTACAGCGCGAAGGAACCACAGGTCCAGTCCGCCTCGTACGAGGACAGCTCCTCGTACGCGCGGTCCATCGCCGCCTCCGCGATGCCGTGCGCGACGGTCACGTGCGGGTGGTAGGGGAACTGCAGTTCCCGTACGAGCGGTCCGGAAGCCTCACGGACCCGCTTCTGGAGCCAGGAACAGGCGGAGGCACCCTCGACGACCTGGACGAAGACGACCGGCGAGAGCGGCCGGAAGGTGCCCGTGCCCGACAGCCGCATGGGGAACGGACGGCCGGCCGCGGCGATCTGTGACAGGTGGGTCTCGATCGCCGGAAGGTCGGCAGCCTCGGCCTCGGTCGGCGGGAGAAGGGTGACGTGGGTGGGAATGCCGTACGCGGCAGGGTCCCCGAAGCTCGCGCGCCGCTCTTGGAGCAGGCTGCCGTAAGGCTCCGGGACCGCGATCGAAACGCCAAGCGTTACGGTCCCCACATCGTTCTCCTCAATCGTCGATGGTCTGTTCTCGGTCGTGCCGACGTCAGTGTGGCCCCTTCGGCCGCGATCTCGCCAGAGTCCTTGGACTCAGTGCTTCGCGGGCAGAAGACCCATACGGTCGTAGGTCTGTGCGAGCGTCTCGGCGGCGACGGCCCGCGCCTTCTCCGCTCCCTTGGCCAGGAGGGAGTCCAGCGTCTCGGGGTCGTCCAGATATTCCTGCGTCCGGGTCCGGAACGGGGTGACGAACTCCACCATGACCTCGGCGAGGTCGGTCTTGAGCGCGCCGTAGCCCTTGCCCTCGTACTTCCGTTCCAGCTCGGCGATCGCCGTGCCTGTGAGTGTGGAGTAGATGCCCAGGAGGTTGCTGACGCCCGGCTTCTTCTCCGCGTCGAAACGGATCACGGTGTCCGTGTCCGTCACCGCGCTCCTGACCTTCTTGGCGGTGACCTTCGGGTCGTCCAGGAGATTGATCAGGCCCTTGGGGGTGGACGCCGACTTGCTCATCTTGACCGCCGGGTCCTGCAGGTCGAAGATCTTCGCCGTCTCCTTGAGGATGTACGGCGCCGGGATGGTGAACGTCTCGCCGTAGCGGCCGTTGAAACGCTCCGCCAGGTCACGCGTGAGCTCGATGTGCTGACGCTGGTCCTCGCCCACCGGGACCTGGTTCGCCTGGTAGAGCAGGATGTCGGCGACCTGGAGCACCGGGTAGGTGAAGAGGCCGACGGTCGCCCGGTCGGCCCCCTGCTTGGCGGACTTGTCCTTGAACTGCGTCATGCGGGACGCCTCGCCGAAGCCTGTGAGGCAGTTCATGATCCAGCCCAGCTGGGCGTGTTCGGGGACATGGCTCTGGACGAACAGCGTGCACCGCTCGGGGTCGAGTCCGGCCGCCAGCAACTGGGCGGCGGCGAGGCGGGTGTTCGCGCGGAGTTCACGGGGGTCCTGCGGGACGGTGATCGCGTGCAGGTCCACCACCATGTAGAAGGCGTCGTGGGACTCCTGCAGCGCCACCCACTGGCGGACCGCACCGAGATAGTTGCCGAGGTGGAACGAGCCTGCGGTGGGCTGGATTCCGGAAAGCACGCGGGGTCGATCAGAGGCCATGCCTTCATTGTCTCAGGTGTGGAACCAATCCCCGGCAGCCGGTGTAGGAAAGATGTGAGGACGCGGGGAGGGGCTCCACAGCCGGGCTTGGAGGGGGGCCGCGCCATCGATGGCGAGGGCGGCGGCAGTGATCTCGGGCGTGCCGCGACGGTTCCGGCGGGCGGCTCCGACGGCGAGTCCGCGGTGATCGCGCGCGTACGCGCCGGGGATGCCGGGGCATACGCGCAGCTGGTGCGCGCCCACACCGGTGTCGCGCTGCGCGCCGCGGTCGCCTTCGGGGCCGGTGCGGATGCCGAGGACGTGGTGCAGTCCGCCTTCTTCAAGGCGTACCAGGCCCTGGGGCGTTTCCGGGACGAGGCGTCCTTCCGCCCGTGGCTGCTGCGCATCGTGATGAATGAGACGAAAAACACGCTGCGCTCGGCGGGCAGGGCGCGGGCGGTGGCCGGGCGGGAAGCGCGCTGCCGGGGCGTGGATCCGGTGATACCCGAGTCGGCCGACCCGGCGGTGGCGGCCCTGGCCGAGGAGCGGAAGGCCTTGCTGGCGGAGGCGCTGGGCGAGCTGAGCGAGGTGCAGCGACAGGTGGTCACGTATCGCTATCTGCTGGAGATGGACGAGGCGGAGACCGCGCAGGCGCTCGGCTGGCCGCGGGGGACGGTGAAGTCCCGGCTGAACCGCGCACTGAAGAATCTCGAGCGGCGGCTCGGCGGTCAGCTGGGTCCGGATCGGGAAGGGGGTGAGAGCGGTGCGAAGGGCGACGGGTGAGGGTGATCCTGAGCGTCCCGGGGTGGACGACGACCGGCGCGGGGAGCGGCTGCGGGCGGATCTGCTGGCCCTGCGCGACGGGCTCGACATTCCGGAGACCGACGGCTCGACCATGGCCGAGAGGGTCCTGGCCCGGATCGTCGCGGAGGCGGTGCCCGCTCCCGTGCGGGAACCCGTGCGGCGCCGGGAGCTGGTCGGCGCGTGGTTCCGGGACCACGCCCGGCTGCTCGCAGCCGCGCTTTCGGGACTGCTCGTCGTGCTCGTGCTCACCCCGCCGGTCCGGGCGACCGTCGTCGAGTGGTTCGACTTCGGCGGGGTCCGGGTGCGGTATGCGCCGGGGACCCCGTCGAACCGGCAGGGGCCCGGCGCACCGGGCTGCGGGGCTCCCGTGTCCATGCACGAGGCCCTCCGGTCGGCGGACTTCCGTCCGGTGGTGCCCCATGAGCTCGGGAGACCGGACTCCGTGGCGGTCACGCGACTTCCGGAAGGCCGGTCGATGATCACGCTCTGCTGGCAGGAGGGCGGGCGGACCGTACGGCTCGATGAGTTCGCGTCGGGTCTGGATCCGTACTTCATCAAGCAGGTCCGAGTCCGCTCCGAGTGGCTCGGGCTCGACCGGGGCGGTTCGGCCGAGGCCTCGGACGGTTCATCCCACGGCCGGGGTGGCCAATCCGACGACCGGGGTGATCCGTCCGGTGGAATGCCGCCTGGTCCGGCATACGCGGCGTGGATCGCCGAGCCGCACCTCCTCGAGTTCATGATGATCGGCGAGGACGGCGACCGGTGGATCAGATCCGAACGCACCGCTGGACCGACGTTGTTGTGGACGCGGGACGAGCGGATCACCTTCCGCCTGGAGGGTGTGGACGACCGCGACCGGGCTCGGGCGATCGCCGAGTCGACGCTCTGAGCAGATCCGGAAGTGTCCGGCCACAGGGCGGAACCGACGGGCTGCGGGCGGTGTATCCGAGGTGATGCTGTCCGGGAAGTCCGGGCAGGGCGGTCAGGGGGCGGCATGCGACGACAGCGGCACGGTTCGGGGACAGCGCGGAGCTGGGCGGGCAGGACTGCCGGGTGGGCGCGGAGGACCGCCGTTCTCGCGGCGGTGCTGGGGCCGGGTCTGGGGCTGGGGCTGCTGCAGGCGCCGCAGGCCTCGGCGGGTGGGCCGACGAGTGTGTTGATCACCTCGCCGTCCCGCGGAGAGGTTGCCGCCCTGTCCGGCTCCGATGCGAGGTATCGCTCGCTGGAGAGGCTTCTCGGCCCCGGCGGTAAGGGAACGCGCACCCAGCCCTCGTCGTCGGACGGCTCGGTGGGGACCCGACAGGTCAATGTCACCTGGATGGCGCTCGATCTGCAGCCGACCAGGACGGACCGGGTCTTCCCCGGGGAGGACCGGGACACCGTCTGGATCCACACGGCCACCGGAGTTCCGGACTCGTACAAGGGCTATTGGCACCGGGCAGCGGAGCCGGGTGAGTTGGTCCGGCTCCTCAAGGAGCTGGGCCTGATGGGAAGGGCTGACGGCGCGAAGGCGGCTCCGGCCCTCTTTCCCGAGCCATGGGAGAGCCAGGGCCCGTTCGGACGGACGAAGAGCCCGGAGCCGGCAGCGACGCCCGCGTCCGCGCTGACACCCCGGAGCACAGGGTCTTCGACACATGGGCGGCTGGACCGCTGGTGGTGGGCGATACCGGGTCTCGTCGCTGGTTCACTGCTGACCCTGGCGGCACTGCAGCCGCGGTCGCCCGGCCGACGGCGCTCAGAGCACCGCCAGGAACTGCTGGAAGGCTGAGCAGGAGGCGCGCCGCAGAGTGAATGTTTCCCCGCCTCCGATCCGACCGACGATACAAAGTGGGCACCACCCCCGCCCACGCCGCACGACGAACGGAGATCCCGTGTCGACCACGGAAACCGCCATCGCCTCCGCCGAGGAGCACAGCGCGCACAACTACCACCCGTTGCCCGTCGTCGTCGCTTCGGCCGAGGGCGCCTGGATGACCGATGTCGAAGGGCGCCGCTATCTCGACATGCTGGCCGGCTATTCCGCGCTCAACTTCGGTCACGGCAACAGGCGTTTGATCGACGCCGCCAAGGCCCAGCTCGAGCGGGTGACGCTGACGTCGCGCGCCTTCCACCACGACCGTTTCGCCGACTTCTGCACCCAGCTCGCCGAGCTCTGCGGCATGGAGATGGTCCTGCCCATGAACACCGGGGCGGAGGCCGTCGAGACGGCGGTGAAGACGGCCCGCAAATGGGGCTACCGCGTCAAGGGACTCCTGGACGGGACGGCGAAGATCATCGTTGCCGCCGGCAACTTCCACGGCCGGACGACCACGATCGTCAGTTTCTCCACCGATCACGAGGCGCGGGCGGACTTCGGTCCGTACACACCAGGGTTCGAGGTGGTGCCGTACGGGGACCTGACCGCGCTGTCGGCTGCGATGACCGACAACACCGTGGCCGTGCTGATGGAGCCGATCCAGGGCGAGGCGGGTGTGCTGGTGCCGCCGCCGGGCTATCTGGCGGGTGTGCGGGAGATGACCCGTGAGCGGAATGTGCTGTTCATCGCGGATGAGATCCAGTCCGGTCTCGGCCGTACGGGCAGGACCTTCGCATGTGAGCACGAGGGTGTGGTGCCCGACATGTACGTGCTGGGCAAGGCGCTGGGCGGTGGCGTCGTTCCCGTCTCGGCCGTCGTGTCGTCCGCCGCGATCCTGGGTGTCTTCAAGCCCGGCGAACACGGGTCGACGTTCGGAGGGAACCCACTCGCCTGCGCGGTCGCCCTGGAGGTGGTGGCCATGCTGCGCACCGGGGAGTTCCAGGAGCGCGCGGCGGAGCTGGGTGACCATCTCCACCGCGAGCTGGGGCTGCTGACCGGTGGCGGCGCGGTGGAGGCCGTGCGTGGCCGGGGTCTGTGGGCCGGCGTCGACGTCTCCCCCACCCTCGGCACCGGGCGGGAGATCTCGGAGAAGCTGATGGACCGGGGCGTTCTGGTCAAGGACACCCACGGCTCCACCATCCGCATCGCCCCGCCGCTGGTGATCAGCAAGGAGGACCTGGACTGGGGACTGGATCAGCTTCGCGGGGTCCTGGCGGGCTGAACCAAGGGGCTGGGTTCAGAGGATGACGTGGGGAAGGAACCGGGCGTATTCGTCCGTGATCAGTCCCGCGGATTCCCGGATGCCCAGCCCTGCGGCCTCGTCACCCACCACCCAGGCACCGAGTACCACGCGGTTGCCCGCGAAGTCGGGCAGCGGGGCCAGCTCCTGATAGCAGCAGGGTTCGTCCCGTCGTACCGGTGCGCCGCCAGGATCGTGAACGGTGACCCCGGCGCCCTCGCGGCCCAGCAACGGCTTGGCGACGTATCCCGCGCCGTCGGCCCCGGCCAGTTCGCGGGGGCCGTCGAGGTAGGCCGGGAGGAGGTTGGGATGACCGGGGTAGAGCTCCCAGAGGATGGCCAGGAGCGCCTTGTTGGAGAGGAGCATCTTCCAGGCCGGTTCGATCCAGCAGGTGCTGCCGGTGCCACCGCCGTTGTCGAGGGTGTCCAGCACGTGCGGCCCGAAGCGGTCCGTTGCCAGCCATTCCCAGGGGTAGAGCTTGAAGCAGCTGCGGATGAAGCCGAGCCGTTCGTCGACGAAGCGGCCGGACAGCCGGTCCCAGCCGATGCTCTCGACGGAGAGAGCCTGGGTGTCGATGCCGGCCTGCGCTGCGGTCTCCCGCAGGTAGGCGACCGTCATCAGGTCCTCGCCCAGTTCGTCGCCGTCGGAGTGGGCGAAGTGCAGCGGGCCGGGAGGAAGCAGTGGGGCCTGCTTCCTCCACGCATCGACGAGGCGTTCGTGGAGGGAGTTCCACTGGTCCGCACCGGGAAAGCGGTCCTCCATCCAGAACCACTGGGGGCTGGCGGCCTCCACCAGCGACGTGGGGGTGTCGGCGTTGTATTCCAGCATCTTCGCCGGGCCGGTCCCGTCGTACCGGAGGTCGAATCGGCCGTAGACGGAGGGGAGTTCGGCGCGGCGCCGCCAGGACTCGGCAATCAGCCCGGCCAGGCGCGCGTCGGTGATGCCGAGAGCGGCGAAGCGGCCGTGCTCGACTATGTGCGCGGCGGCCGCCAGACACATCGCGTGGAGTTCCTCCACGACTTCTTCCAGCGCCTCGACCTCGGGCAGCGAGAAGACGTAGTAGGCGCTCTCGTCCCAGTACGGGCGCAGTGAGTCGTCCGGATAGCGTGTGAGGGGGTAGACCAGCCCCTGCTCCTCGACGATCTGCTGCCAGCCGGGGCGTGGCTCGATGGTGCGGCGTTCCATGTCGGGTCAGCCGCCGCTGGAGCCGGAGGAGCCGAATCCGTGGCGTTCGACCGCGGACCTGTTGAAACTGCCGCCCGAGACCCTGTTGTTGTGGCTGCTGCCGCCGTAGTAGTAGGTGCCGTGGCCGTCGCTGTCACTGCATTCGTAGCTCGGCAGGATCTCCTGGGTCACCCGGTCGACACACCGCTCGTCCGGTTCCGAACTGCAGGCCGTGAGCGTGGCCGCGAGGACCCCCATGCCGCCGAGCACCACGGTGCCGGACCTCAGCTTGCGCTTGTCCATGTTCTCTTCTCCCCCGTCGTGTCCGCGCGCGGGCGCCGTTCCGCCTGCGAGCTGCCAGTCAGATTAGATGCCTGCTCCCGTCGGCTGAAACCAGGCCCCGCCGGCTCCGCCCGCATATCCGGATATGCCGACCGCCCTTCCCGGCATCCGCGTTCTCGACGTCTCTCCCTAGGGCAGTACGCGGCAGAGCGCGTCCAGCGCCCCCGCCCAGCCGCTGTCCGACGGGGTGCCGTAGCCGATGACGAGGCCGTCGCGCCGCGCGTCCGCATCCGGGTGCCCGAAGCGGGAGAGCCCTTCCAGCGCAAGGCCCTGCCAGGTGGCCGCCTGAACCACGGAGTGCTCGGCCCCCGCGGGGAGTTCGAGCACGGCGTGCAGCCCGGCCGCGATGCCGCTCACCCGGAAGCCCGGCGCCCGCTCGGCGAGTGTGGCGACGAGTTGGTCCCGCCGGCGCCTGTAGCGCAGACGCATGGCACGCACGTGCCGGTCGTACGCACCGGACGCGATGAACTCCGCGAGGGTCAGCTGGTCCAGCGACCCGGTCATCCACTCGGGGCCGCCCTTGGCGCCGCAGACCTCCCGCACGAGCCCCTCCGGCAGCACCATCCAAGCCAGCCTGAGGCCCGGCGCCAGCGACTTGCTGGCGGTGCCCAGGTAGACGACCCGTTCCGGGTCGAGCCCTTGGAGTGCGCCCACCGGCTGCCGGTCGTAGCGGAATTCGCCGTCGTAGTCGTCCTCCAGGATCAGGCCGCCCGAGGAGCGTGCCCAGTCGACCGCCGCCGCTCGCCGGTCGGGATGGAGCGGGACGCCCGTGGGGAACTGGTGGGCCGGAGTCAGCAGGGCCGCTCCCACGCGACGCATCCCGCCGAGCTCGCCGGTCCGGGCCCCCAGTTCGTCCACCGCGAGACACGGGGTGCCCAGGCCGGCTCCGTTCAACAGGTCCCGGTGGATGTCGAGCCCGCTCGACTCGACGGCCGCCTCCCGCACGCCGCGCTGCCGCAGCACCTGGCCCATCAGGGCCAGCCCGTGGGCGAATCCGGAACAGATCACGATGCGTTCCGGGGCGGCGTAGACCCCGCGCGCCCGCGCCAGATAGTCGGCCAGGACCGTCCTCAGCTCGATGCGACCCTGCGGATCGTCGTAACCGAAGGCCTGGTCGGGTGCGACGGTGAGGGCGCGCTTCGACGCCTTGAGCCATTCGGCGCGCGGGAAGGTCGAGAGGTCCGGCGATCCGGGCATCAGATTGTGGGCGGGCCGCCGCCGCACCTGCCGGGACGGGGCACGGTGGGCCTTCGGCCCGGCCGCGTCGGCCCGCTGGGCGACCCTCGTCCCCGAGCCCTGCCGGGCGGTGAGCCAGCCCTCCGCAACCAGGTCGGCGTAGGCGTCGGCGACGGTGTTGCGGGCGATCCCGAGGTCGAGGGCCAGCGTCCGCGAGGAGGGCAGCCGGGTGCCGGGCGCCAGCCGGCCGGTGCGGACGGCCTCCCGCAACGCGTTCATCAGCCCGCTGCGCAGACCGGCGCCGAACGGTTCGATATGCAGGTCGGCTCCGAAAGCGGCCCAGGAATCCTTCATGGAAATGGACCATACCGCTGCGCCACCCGACGCGTAGCGTCGTACGCATGACGACGAACACACAGGACCACGCCACCTCCGAGTACGCCCCCGAGCACCCGACCCGCCTGCAGTGGGCCCAGCTCGCCCCCGACGTCTACAAGGCCATGGTCCGGCTGGACGCCGCGTCCCGTAAGGGCGTCGAGCCGAAGCTCCTCGAACTGGTCAAGATCCGCGCCTCGCAGCTCAACCACTGCGCGTTCTGCCTGGACATGCACACCAAGGACGCTCTCGCGGCCGGGGAGTCCGTCGAGCGCGTCATCCAGCTCAGCGCCTGGCGGGAGTCGCTGCACTTCTACACGGAGAAGGAGCTGGCGGCGATCGAGCTGACGGAGGCGGTGACGGTCCTGACCAACGGATTCGTCCCGGACGAGGTGTACGCGAAGGCGGCCGCGCAGTTCGAGGAGGCCGAGCTCGTCCAGCTGATCGCGGCCATCACGGTGATCAACGCCTGGAACCGCTTCGGCGTGACCTTCCGGCTGACCCCGGGGCACTACACCCCCGGCAGCCATTGAGCCGAGCCGTCCGCGATCGGGCCTGCCACACCGGTTTCCGCCGCCCGCACGTCCCCCCACAGACCCGGAGTACCGATGACCCAGTCCGCTGCCCTCTTCCGCGCACTGCACCACGGCCGCCCGCCCGGTGACCCGCTGGTCCTGCCGGGCCCGTGGGACGTCCCGAGCGCCCGGGCCTTCGAGGAAGCGGGCTTTCCCGCCCTGGCCACCCCGAGCGCGGGTGTCGCGGCGTCGCTCGGGTACGCCGACGGGCAGACCCCCGCGGCCGAGATGTTCGCGGCGGTGGCCAGGATCACGCGAGCGGTGTCCGTTCCCGTGTCGGCGGACATCGAGGGCGGCTACGGGCTGGCCCCGGACGAACTCGTCGGGCGGCTGCTGGAAGCCGGTGCGGTCGGCTGCAATCTGGAGGACTCGGCCGACGGCGTCCTCGTGGAACCGCGGAAGCATGCCGACCGGCTGGCTGAGGTACGCGCCGCGGCGGGCGGCCTCCTCTTCGTGAACGCACGCGTCGACACGTACATCCACGGCACCCCGGGCGCGACGGACGCCGAGGCGGAGTCGGACACGATCGCCCGCGCCCGCCTCTACGCCGAAGCCGGTGCGGACTGCGTCTACCCGATCATGGCCCCGGCGGATTCCCTCCCCCGGGTGGCCGCGGCCCTGACCGTGCCGCTGAACGCGCTCGGCGCACCCGACGGGCCGTCCACCAGCCGCCGGCTCGGTGAACTGGGCGCGGCACGCGTCACCTTCGGGCCCCAGCTTCAGCGCAGGGCCGCGGAAGCCGTGCGCGGCCTCGCAGACCGGCTCGCCGGTCACTGAGAGGCACGTACCAGGGCGCCCCCGGCAGCAGTCGCTGCCGGGGGC